>NZ_JAYGGZ010000026.1:0-86878 GCF_034931465.1 Anabaena sp. UHCC 0399
GCCTTGTAGGGGAGAGGTACCCTGCGGGTTCGCGGTAGCGTCTGTTCTGTCTACGACACGCTACGCGTTCGCGCAGCGTCCCGCAGGGAACGTAAGAGAAGCAAGCTATGGAGAGGGGTTTCAAAAATAAGTTGCACATCGCGTTATTTCAATACTAAAAACATTATCCCCTGTCACCTTTCTCCTATTCCCTAGGCAATATGACGGAAACAGTTGTTCCAACGCCTACTTCACTATTAACTAAAATTTCTCCTTGGTGAGCATCAACACATTTTTTGACAATTGATAGACCCAAACCAGTACCAGCAATTCCGCCAACATTCTCTCCTCGATGGAAAGGCTGAAACAAATGCTTTTGGTCTTGTGGGGAAATGCCAATACCCCAGTCTTGAATTTTAAAAATTACCGCGTGTTCTTGACCAAATAATTCAAAATTAACTATACCACCGGGTAGTGAATACTTAATAGCATTACCAAGCAAATTACCCAAAATGTGGTGCAGTAAGCTTTCATCTAATAATACTGGTTCTAATTTTTGATGACAGTTAAAAATCACTGTGAGATGCTTATCTTTAATAGATAACTGCGCTTCTTCTACTATTTGACGACAAAACGCTTCTAAATCCATAGCAATCAGGTCACACTGAAGTTTACCAGAATCGGCTTTACCTATTAATGACACTTCATCTAATAGCTGTGCCATATTTTTGATTGCTGAACGAATCATTTGTAAGTGAGAGTGTTTTTTTTCTTGACTTAATTTTTCTTCATGATTTTGTAACAATCCAGCAGCTAAAAGAATAGTATTTAAGGGATTCCGAATGTCATGGGAAAGCATAGAGACAAACTCGGCTTTAAACTGGTTAATTTCTTGAGCTTTTACCAGTTCAGCCGTGCGTTCTTCAACACGATTTTCTAGAGATTTATTGAGGATTCGTAAAGTTTCCAATGCTTGCTTGCGCTCAATTGCGTAACATAAAGCCCGCACCAAAACATGAACATTTACCTGTCGCTTGACTAGATAATCTTGCGCTCCTTGTCGCACAGCTTCAATTGCTAAATCTTCGTCATTAGTATTAGTTAGAACAACAATTGGTACACTAGGGTCTTGCTTTATCAACAAAGACAGAGATGATAGACCTTGACTGTCAGGCAGAGTAAGGTCTAGTAAAATCACATCATAACTAGTGTGACTAAGTTCGCTGAGTGCTTCCCGTAATCGCTTCACATGAACCAGAAGAAATTGTTTGAATTCAGCTTGCTGCAAATATTCTTGTAATAACCTCGCTTCTGCTATGTTGTCCTCAATTAATAGAATTTTTACTGAATGTCCAACTATCATCTTCTGGGTTCACCTCCTGGGAATGAGTTTTGAGTGCTGTTAGCGGTAGCGCGGCGTTTAGCCGGTGCTGAGTGCTGTTAGCGGTAGCGCGGCGTTTAGCCGGTGCTGAGTGCTGAGTGCTGAGTTTTGAGTGCTGAGTGCTGTTAGCGGTAGCGCGGCGTTTAGCCGGTGCTGAGTTTTGAGTTGTGAGTGGAAAATTACAAATTCTTCCCTACACCCCTACACCCTTACACCCTTACACCCCTCCCCTATACCCCTATACCCCTATACCCCTATACCCCTATACCCCTACTCCGGTGGTAACGTAACTGTAGACAGCCAAAACTCTTCAATTCCCTTGACAATTTGGAACAGTTGACTAAGGTTGCGAGATTTGGTGATGTAGCAGTTTACGTGCAGTTCGTAGCTGTGAAAAATGTCATCTTCGTTTCTCGAAGTTGTCAGCACTACTACCGGAATGCGTTTGAGTAAGGGGTCAGCTTTAATTTCTGCCAATACTTCTCGACCGTCTTTTCTAGGTAGGTTCAAATCTAACAGTATCAGATCTGGACGTAGCGCATTAGTATATTCACCTTCTTGGCGAAGATAAGCCATAGCGTCCATACCATCCCGGACTGTAACCACTTGGTGTGGGATTGAGCTATTTTTGAACGCTTCTTGGATAAGGCGAATATCAGCTTTGTTATCCTCAACTAAAAATATTGTTTTGAGTTTTTCTTCCGTTTCTACGCTCACGCTCTCGGCCTCCAACTGGAATTGTAAAGTAGAAGGTCGCACCCTTACCAAGTTGTGACTCTACCCAAATGCGTCCCCGATGACATTCGATAATCTTTTTACAGATTGCTAAACCCATACCTGTACCTTGATATTCGTCTCGTGTATGCAGACGTTGAAAGATCACAAAAATGCGATCGCTAAATTGTGGATCAATCCCAATTCCGTTATCCTTGACTGAGAATAACCATTCATCGTCTAATCTTTCTGCACCGATGTGGATTTGGGGTGGTTTGTCGCTGCGGAATTTGATGGCGTTAGCAATCAGGTTTTGGAATAGCTGCATGAGTTGGGTGCTACCAGCCATGACTGTGGGTAAGGAGTCATGGGTGACAGTAGCCTTGGCTTCGACAATGCGTTGGCGTAAATTGCCTAATGCTCGTTCTAGTGGGGTTTCTACATCCGTTAGTTGAAAAGCGATCGCTTGGGTGTCTACCTTGGAGTATGCTAAGACATCATCAATTAATGTTTGCATGAGGCTGACTCCCTCAACTGCGAAGTTGATAAACTCTTTCGCATCTGCATCTAGCTTTTCTTCATAGCGCATTTCCAATAATTGGACGTAATTCGCTACTTGATTAAGCGGTTCTTGCAAATCATGGGAAGCAACGTAGGCAAACTTTTTCAGTTCGGCGTTGGAACGTTCTAAGTCTTGCGCTAACTGTGCTAGTTCATCGGCTTGGCGCAGGACAATATTGACAATTGCCTTTTTCAATTCTAGCGCGGCTTTAATTTCTACATATCGCCAAGGCAATGAGGTGAGGCGGACTGTCTCTTTCCACAGTTCAAAGGATTTCCGGGGACAGAGGCGCACATTCCCCTCAGATTGGCTAACTTCAAAAGCATTGTGAGGATCACCACCCCAATTAACTGTTTGAATCACTTCTGGTCTAAACCACAATACATAATTACGATGGGAAATGGGAATGGCTAACAACCCACTAGCCACGTTTTTAAACCTTTCTGCATCTGGATAAACTTGTGGTAGTGAATCGGTGGAGAAAATTTCTGACTCGACGTTATTTTTCAGCCACTGCACCAAAAAAACTAAGTCTTCTTCTTTAGGAGTCTCACCAATTAAAGTAAATTGGTCACCACAACACACAGCCGCACCTTTCGCACTGGTTAAATCTAAAAGATTAGGCTGATGTTTAACTAAACCATCAATAAAGTTGTCTTCTTGGGACATATATTCAACCAACAATGATTGAATATGGGTGAGATTCATTCGATAATCGTAATCTTCAGTTTCTTCTCTGGCTGAAAGTTCTGCAAATATTACTCGTCCTAGAAATTCGCAGGCTTTGCGTAATTCGTAAGAAACATATTTAGGGGATTGATGGTGACAAGCAATTAATCCCCAAAGTTTTTGGTCTTTAATCAAAGAAATAGTTAAGGAAGCACCTACACCCATATTGTGTAAGTAATCCAAATGACAGGAAGCGGCACTTCTGAGGATAGAATTAGTTAAATCAGGCGGGCGATCGCTTACCGGATTTTTCACTGGTAACATCTGTACAGCTTCAGCCTGAGAATCTGGAATCAGCCGAATAGAATTAGAAATAAATAATTTTCTCGCGGGTTTAGGAATATCTGATTCTGGATAGTGCAGTCCTAAATATGGTTCTAAGGTGGCGATTTTTTCCTCTGCGACGACAGAACCATGTCCATCATCATCGAATTTATATAACATCACTCGATCGAAACCTGTCACTTTGCGGACTTCTTGCACAATTATCTGACAGAAATCTCGCAGATTCGCCGTTCTTTCTAACTCATTAATAGAAGCTTTAGCTAGATGATAAAAGCTTAAAAAAGGAATATTTTCTTGAGAAATAGCAGGTTCCAACTCTAAAATCAAAAATCCTTCAGAATTGCGATGAAATACTGCATCAAAAACTACGTAATCATCGCCTTTCTTCCGCATCCACAGCTTTGTCGGATTAATAAATTCGATATTACCTTCTAATAATCCAGCTTTGATTCGCTCAACTTGAAATGAATCGAGTAAGTCTTCTAGTTTTTTCTGTAAAACAGATTCAGCATTAATATCTAAAATATCCCAGGTATTGTTGCTAACTTGTAATATTTTCAGATCAGGTTCTTCTAAGACGAGCAACACTCCATGAGGTTGAACTTGACTAGAAAGATGAATTGGAGCTTCTTTTAACCTTGTGACATTAATATCTGCTATTTCTAAGCTTATGGTCATAACTAACTATCCTCTTTTATTGTCTGAGGTCATCAAAATTATAGTCAATGGCAAATTTTGACTATTCTGATATTTCTATAGTTAAAAAATCAGCAATTGTTAGATAGATTGCATGAGAAATATAAAAATATAAAATTCTCTACTGTGATCATCTATTTTTGGTTAATTTGCCCTTTAGTTCTGCTATTGTTACGCTAGGTAACGTTTTCAGATTACTAATTGTTAACTCCTCAGTAAGTTGGCGGCAGTTGATTTCTAGACTGCCTGCGTTTTACAGTCTAACAGGCACTAATGATATGCAGAGATAAGAAATGTGAAAACTTAAGTGATTGATTAAGCAGATTATGTTTAGCTATGTAAACTATTTGTAGCTGTGATTAACCGCGTCTCAACAAGTGTCTTTTGGGCTTATATCCAAGAACTAAACCACATCCGTAATCGATAACCTTCAGGTGAAAGGGGTAAACCTAAATAAATCGGCATCCAGAAGACAAAAGCGGCGATAATGATGAAAGAAATAGAGATGCCTATAGCTCGGAGTGATCGATGATAACTGTGTAGACATTGATCGACAAACCAGGCGATCGCTAAAAATGCAAATACGACAGATGTCATGTAATGATAGATAAAAACACACCTTGTTACCTTTACCCAAGGTAGTAAGTTGACAGCATAATTTACGACTAAAAATAACGCTATCCAACTGTCAGTAGAAATATTTTCAGGTAAAGATAAGCGTCTTTGTTTGATGACAGGAATCACAACAGGCGTTAATAGCATCCCCAGCAGAAATAATATAGATGCGAAAGCAAACCACCACAAAAAAGGATTGCCAATCGCATGAACATCATAGATAACTTTTCCTGTACCTCTAGGTAAGGGAGGCCCCAATACAGGTAAAGGATCAGTTATACTTTGCGTTGTCTGATAATAATAAGCCATTGGTCGAGTCAGCAAAGGCCATTTGTACCAAGCAGCACAGTAGGGATGGACTGTAGGAGAATTACCACCCAGTTTTTCGTGAAATTCTAAAATTTCCTTGTGTACTGCTATAAATCCATATTTAGGATTGATTTGCAGGTGAGGAATCCAGAGGATACTATAGACAGCCACGGGAACAATACCTAAAGACAAGATAAATTGCCAAAAGTTAATTTGCGTAAGCTTTTGTATTGGTAAAAGATGGGAAAGATTAATTGACTGCTGGTTAAATGAATTATTTATATTAAACGTAAATAAATTTTTTATAATATCTCTGGTTTGATTTCTATGCGTAAGTAATTGGTATATCCAACTGAAGCTCCAAATGACATAGATACCAAATAAAGAAAATAGCCCGTTCCATTTTGTAGCACAGGAAGCACCAAAAGCTATACCTGCTAACACTAAATATAATTGACGTTTTTGTTGCTTGGCTAATGCTAATAAAAACAACAAATGTCCTAATAATGCAAACAAAACTATATAAATATTAATTAAAGCATAGCGCGATTCTACAATTAATATACCATCTAAAGCGGTGAATAGACCTGCTAGTAAAGCAAAGCTGCGACGGTAATTTAATTGATAAGCAATATTAGCGATAATAATAGGAATAAACGAGCCAGATAAAGCATTCATCCAGCGATAACTCCAAGGCGATCGCAAAGAACCTGTCAGTCCATTTAGTGGTTCTTGCCAAAAAGGAACATGACTACCAAGCCACATTCCCAAGGCAATCATATACTTACCTAAAGGTGGATGACCATCAAAAAATGGTATATGGGTAAGATAGTTATGACCGAACTTAGCATAATAAACTTCATCAAATACCAAAGTATTAAATCTATCTAATCCCCAAAAACGTAGGGTGAGAGATAGCAGAAATATCCCCATCAACCCAATTCGATACCAATTCTTAGTCATTACTCATTAGTTATTAGTCACTCTTGAGTTGCTCTATTAACGTTTGTAGTAAGGACTTTAGTCCTTAATCATACTTGCTATACGCAATGAGCTACCCACTACGAACTATAACTTATCCCGACCATCTTCGTTTTCATGTGTTCTGGTGTGTGCAGTTAATGATCGCTGCTGAATATCAGCGTTAAGCATAACGGATTGCACTGGTAGTTATACCCTTTTACTTGAATCTTGATACATTTAGGCAAGCACTAAACCAGAACGACTGGAAGTCGCGGCTATACAAACTAAGTCCGCCTGTGCGGACTAATGGAAAATCAATCCCTAATAGGGATTAAGTGAAATTGCAATTTGGCTCTAGCTTATTGGGTAATCAAAAACACGCCCCAAACCAGTTTCAATCCCTAATAGGGATTAAGTGAAATTGCAATGATGTACTTGCGGATGACACGCGCTTGTTCTGCATGTTTCAATCCCTAATAGGGATTAAGTGAAATTGCAATTGTAGACATCTTAGCTGGGCTAACCGATATTTCCGTTTCAATCCCTAATAGGGATTAAGTGAAATTGCAATAAGCCCATTGGAGCATTTAAAGCCGACCAATTAAGTTTCAATCCCTAATAGGGATTAAGTGAAATTGCAATGATTGTTGTTTATTCTGCAACAGCTACAGACATTGTTTCAATCCCTAATAGGGATTAAGTGAAATTGCAATAATTTGATAGGGAAGTGGGATTACACCCAACACAAAGTTTCAATCCCTAATAGGGATTAAGTGAAATTGCAATCAGACAATCTAAAAGTAGTGCTTCCAGCCCCATTGGTTTCAATCCCTAATAGGGATTAAGTGAAATTGCAATCAAGTTAGCCGTCACAGTGGGACAAATATCTGGGGTTTCAATCCCTAATAGGGATTAAGTGAAATTGCAATGCGACAACTGGAACATTGCAAAGGGGTAATACATGTTTCAATCCCTAATAGGGATTAAGTGAAATTGCAATTTGGTCAGTATGAAATTGCTCGTGTCCGCGAGACAGTTTCAATCCCTAATAGGGATTAAGTGAAATTGCAATTACTGAAATTACAGTAAAGTCACTTTATCGTGTTGTTTCAATCCCTAATAGGGATTAAGTGAAATTGCAATATTTCTAGCATTGAGAGCGGCTCTAGCAGCTTCTAGTTTCAATCCCTAATAGGGATTAAGTGAAATTGCAATTAATAGTAGGATTGACAATCGGTGTAATAGTTCTGTTTCAATCCCTAATAGGGATTAAGTGAAATTGCAATTGGGGAGATTACCAAGGAATAAATGAAATTATTGGGTTTCAATCCCTAATAGGGATTAAGTGAAATTGCAATAGCTTCTGTTCTGCGGTTAGTTCCTTTGATTGGCTTGTTTCAATCCCTAATAGGGATTAAGTGAAATTGCAATTTGCCTTCGGTTTCAATATCGGTTTCATTGCTAGTTAATGAGTTTCAATCCCTAATAGGGATTAAGTGAAATTGCAATCAAATGGGGCAGCAGAAGCTGCTAGTCCTTCTAAGTTTCAATCCCTAATAGGGATTAAGTGAAATTGCAATTTTCGATCTTGATTGGTATCAATAAAAAGGAGGTTTCAATCCCTAATAGGGATTAAGTGAAATTGCAATGATGCTTACATTTCCCGGCTTCTACAAGAAAGGGGTTTCAATCCCTAATAGGGATTAAGTGAAATTGCAATTCCCTTCGCTGTAACCTCAATAACTAAAAATTCTGTTTCAATCCCTAATAGGGATTAAGTGAAATTGCAATTCTATTCCCAGGGACTTTGTACAAGTTGAGGCGAATTGTTTCAATCCCTAATAGGGATTAAGTGAAATTGCAATTCTGCAAGGACTTTTCTTTCGCAAATCTTGGGGCAGACACGTTTCAATCCCTAATAGGGATTAAGTGAAATTGCAATATGTAGGCTTCCTGGAATACTTTTTCTACTACTTTGTTTCAATCCCTAATAGGGATTAAGTGAAATTGCAATGAAGAGGTGCGAGCTAGGAGATGGGAGATGGCTGGTTTCAATCCCTAATAGGGATTAAGTGAAATTGCAATCAGCGATCGCTGAGTCTGCATTGATCCAAGGTGTTTCAATCCCTAATAGGGATTAAGTGAAATTGCAATAAGCTCAGTTGCTTCAGTTATCAGCCTCTGAATTTCGTTTCAATCCCTAATAGGGATTAAGTGAAATTGCAATCACCCCTTCCAAAACTTCCTCATATCCTTTGTAAGTTTCAATCCCTAATAGGGATTAAGTGAAATTGCAATTCGCCTAATCCAGTGGCGAGGGGAATTAGTACGAATAGTCAAGTTTCAATCCCTAATAGGGATTAAGTGAAATTGCAATTACCTTTTGCATCAGGGTGGTATTTTTTGGCAGCTTGTTTCAATCCCTAATAGGGATTAAGTGAAATTGCAATCTTTTATTAATTAATCACATAGCTAAAGTTTGCTGGTTTCAATCCCTAATAGGGATTAAGTGAAATTGCAATTACTAAATTCGGACAAGCGAACGTTACAATACAGGTTTCAATCCCTAATAGGGATTAAGTGAAATTGCAATTCAGTTGTAATGGCGTGGATGTCGTTGATAACTGGGTTTCAATCCCTAATAGGGATTAAGTGAAATTGCAATCACCAAAGAAAAAGATTGTTTATTATTGCGTACCCCGTTTCAATCCCTAATAGGGATTAAGTGAAATTGCAATTAGAGATAGATAATAAGTAATTATACTCACTATATAGTTTCAATCCCTAATAGGGATTAAGTGAAATTGCAATTTTAGGTAGTTTTGTATATTCCAAAGTACCAACCGTTTCAATCCCTAATAGGGATTAAGTGAAATTGCAATTTGGGGAACTGCCGGCGAAACCACGCCAAGCACAGAGTTTCAATCCCTAATAGGGATTAAGTGAAATTGCAATTTAGTGGCTGCCAAGATTCCGCCAGAGTTGCACAATCGTTTCAATCCCTAATAGGGATTAAGTGAAATTGCAATATATTGGTATCAAGACTCATAGGCACACCATTAAGTTTCAATCCCTAATAGGGATTAAGTGAAATTGCAATGTATTAGTCCTTGTTTAGCCAATTGATAAATAAGTTTCAATCCCTAATAGGGATTAAGTGAAATTGCAATAAAAGTAAATCAATTTGATAATAAAAGCTTAACCGTTTCAATCCCTAATAGGGATTAAGTGAAATTGCAATAGCGGTAGCTGGAAAGCTAGTCAGTATTTGATTTTCAAGGTTCAGATGCGCGATCGCGATAACATATAGCATAAACCATATTAATTAAATTGGCTATCAATTGCTGAAATCAAGTCTGGGTAAGGAGCGCGGGTGTTTCGGTGGTTAGGATTGCTTCAAACTCTTGTACCGAGGGCAATTCAGCCATTGTCTTTCTAATTAGATTTCTAACACCTACCCATCCGCGCATTTAGCGAAAAAACTAATTAAATTTTCAGCCAATCCCCAGCCTTTTAATCTTGGATTCGCAATTTTAGATTTTGGATTGAATAATCTAAAATCTAAAATTCCTAGTTCCTCAACTCTGTTCCACCTTCGCCACCTCTAACATTGTCTTTAGCACAGAATCAGGATTGAGACTAATAGAATCAATACCCTGTTCTACCAAAAACTGAGCAAATTCTGGGTAATCGCTGGGTGCTTGTCCGCAGATGCCGATTTTGCGGTTGTGTTTTTTAGCTGCTTCTATCGCCATTTTGACCATTTGCTTCACAGCCGGACTGCGTTCATCAAATAGTCGCGCCACCAAAGCTGAGTCTCTATCTAATCCTAGTGTCAACTGAGTTAAATCATTAGAACCAATCGAGAACCCGTCAAATATCTCCGCAAACTGTTCCGCCAGAATTACATTACTAGGCAACTCGCACATCACATACACCTGCAAGTTGTTCACACCTTGTTTTAGCCCATTTTTTGCCATCTCTGCTAAAACTAACAGTCCCTCTTCAGGAGTGCGACAGAAGGGAATCATCGGGATGACATTGGTTAAACCCATATCTTCCCGTACTCGTTTGATGGCTTGACACTCTAAAGCAAAGCCATCTTTGTAGCCCTCATCATAATATCGTGCTGCACCCCGCCAGCCGAGCATGGGGTTTTCTTCTTTTGGCTCAAATTGTCTACCACCTTCTAAGTTGGCGTATTCATTACTCTTAAAATCTGACATTCGCACAATCACAGGTTTGGGATAAAAGGCGGCGGCGATTCTACCTATCCCTTGGGCTAATTTATCGACAAAATACTGGGGTTTATCATCATACATGGCGGTGATAGCAGCAATTTTGGCTTTTGCGTCTGCATCTTCTAATTTGTCGTAGTGAATCAACGCCAGAGGATGAATTTGGATTTGGTTGGCAATGATAAACTCAGTCCGCGCTAAACCCACCCCATCATTAGGAATTGCAGATAAACTCAAAGCTTCTTGGGGATTACCGACATTCATTAAAATCTGAGTCCGGGTATGAGGTAAGTTTTCTAAAGCTACTTCCTTAACTTCAAAAGGTAATAAACCTGCATAAACTTTGCCTTCTTCCCCTTCCGCACAAGAAACCGTCACTTCTTGACCAGTTGTTAAAACTTCCGTCGCGTTAACACAACCAACGATCGCAGGTACACCCAATTCTCGTGCAATAATTGCTGCATGACAGGTACGTCCCCCAGAATTAGTAATAATTGCACTGGCGCGTTTCATGATGGGTTCCCAGTCGGGGTCAGTTCTTTCTGTAACTAAAACGTCCCCAGCCTGGAACTCTTGTATTTGTTTAACATCTAAAATCACCCGTGCTTTTCCTTGACTAATCGCTTCCCCAACCGCCCTTCCAATAACTAAGGGGTGTAGAGATTGAGGAGTAGAGATTTGGCTAGTTTTCTCCCCAGTCCCCAGTCCCCAGTCTCCAGTCCCCAATACCAACCGATAACTCCGCAATACGTTACCGTTCTTCTGCGACTGCACTGTTTCGGGACGGGCTTGGACTATAAATAGTTGATTGGTAATACCATCTTTTGCCCATTCAATATCCATCGGCGTATAAATACCGTGGACTTGGCAATAATGGTCTTCAATTAAACAAGCCCAACGCCCTAGTTGTAAAATCTCTTCATCACTCAGGGCAAATTGATTTTGTTCTAAATTAGATACAGGTATATTTTTAGTAGATTTAGTACCTCGATCATAGACCATTTTTAATTCTTTGCTGCCCAATTTTTTATCAATAATGGGACGAAAACCTGCTTTTAATGTTGGTTTGAAAACATAATATTCATCGGGGTTAACTGTCCCCTGGACAACGTTTTCTCCTAAGCCATAAGCAGCTGTAATTAAAGCAGCATCTTTAAACCCTGTTTCGGTGTCAATAGAAAACATCACCCCAGAGGTAGCTAAATCAGAACGCACCATTTTCTGTACACCCACAGCTAGGGCAATGCTAAAATGATCAAATCCTTTGGTATGGCGGTAAGAGATAGCACGGTCTGTAAATAGGGAAGCAAAACATTGATGACAGGCTGTTAATAATGCTTCTACACCAACAATATTCAGATAGCTTTCTTGCTGTCCTGCAAAACTAGCATCGGGGAGGTCTTCGGCGGTAGCACTAGAACGAACTGCTACATCTGTGTTGGGGTTATACAATTCACATAAACTTTCATAGGCTCTAGCGATCGCCTTTTGTAATTCTAAAGGAAATGGTGTGTTCATCAGGAGCGATCGCGCCTGTTTTCCTCTTGCTTGTAAGTTTTTGACATCTTCTACATCCAAGTCAGCAAATAGTTCTCTTAACTTGGCTTCCAACCCCGCCGACTGGATGAAGTAACGATAAGCATAAGCTGTAGTGGCAAATCCTGTAGGTACATTCACGCCTTTGGATGTTAGTTGCTGAATCATTTCCCCCAAAGACGCATTCTTTCCACCAACTAAAGCTATATCCGTAATCCCAACTTGATCAAACCAGAGAACAAGTGATTTCTCCTTGGCAAATTGAGGCACAGTGCTATGAAATACTGTAACCATAAATATTACCTCCCAAATTGATGATCTAATATCAATTCGTAATTCGTAATTAAGAGAGACGGATGAAACTCTAAAGACTCAGAGTTTCATGTTTAATCTTTTTTTTGGAGAATTGATATTATTTTTTTGACTTAGTTTTTTTTATCTGGAAATTGACAGCCATATTGACACGAGGGATCGTGTTTTCATGCTGTTAGTGTATTGAATATTTTCTTTGGGATCACCATAACAAAAAAAACTAGGTTTTGGTTTATCGCGCAATATAATTCATTTTTTTCAATAATTTATCCCTTTAGATAGAGGTATAGATTAACAATTTGTCACAATGCCAATTTTTGATAAAAAGTTAAATTGCTAAATTCCTATCAGATTCCTATTTGATTTTTTTGCCTAGCCTGCACTTGGACTGAAAAACTCAGTATATTCCCTACTTAACAGCTAAATTCCATAACCTAACCCCTTGGTTATCCGTGGCAGCAAGGGTCGTACCATCTGGGCTAAGTGCTACTTGAGAAATGGTGATTCCCTTTGGTTTTTGCCAAGTTAACAATTTTTTACCCGTGCTAATTTGCCAGATATTTAAGGAACTACCATTGCTAATCAGTGTTTGACTATCTGGCGTAACTAACAAGGTATTGACTGTGCCGACATTCGGGATAATTCGCACCACTTTTTTTGTTGTTATGTCCCAGATATGGAGATT
The DNA here is from genome assembly GCF_034931465.1 of Anabaena sp. UHCC 0399. Classification (NCBI taxonomy): domain Bacteria; kingdom Bacillati; phylum Cyanobacteriota; class Cyanophyceae; order Nostocales; family Nostocaceae; genus Anabaena; species Anabaena sp. UHCC 0399. The sequence goes on from NZ_JAYGGZ010000026.1 coordinate 13,005, forward strand.
CTCTTCTTGGGCAGTTATGAGGGTTTTAGCGTCGGGTGTAACGGCTAATGTGTTGATGCGATCGCCTTTGTTATCACCAAAAGATTGCAAACGCTTACCTGTATTAATATCCGAGATTTCTATCTGGTTGCTGTAGGAACTATTGGCAACGACTACAGTTTTACCGTCTGGAGTGATATCCACAGGATAGCCTGAACCCAAAGTTTCAATGTTAGCCGGCATAGTCCGCAATAATTTACCACTGCTGAGTTCCCAAACCCCTATATCTGCTGTAGCTTGATCTCCCTTGTGGAAGCCGATGAGGGTTTTACCGTCAGGAGTCAGCTTGACTAACTCAGAACCTTCCAGCCTCTGGAGAATGTCACCTGTTGCTAGTTCCCGGATTTGTATTTGTTTTGGTGCGGCTGTGACTAGAGTTTTACCATCGGGAGTAATAGCGATCGCTTCTATGAGATCATTAAGAGTTGTATTGCCGTCCGGTGGGCCTGGAAAGGTGTTCAGTAATTTACCTGGATCTATTTGCCAAACTCTCAGATCACCGGAATTAGCAATGACTAGTTTATTGCCATCACGAGTAAATCCCAAACAACGAATGCCTTCGTAAGAAGATAAGCCAAATTTCTGCTCATAGCCGATAATCTTACCGATGGTAGGAAGAAAATTCTGCTCCTGTCCACTAGATTTCACAAATTGAAAAGGTGCAGGTGCTAAGGTCACATACATTGAAATCAACATCACACTGTATGTGAAAATTACTGCAATCAGAATAAAACGGGACTTAAATTGGGGAGAAAGCTTGAGTCCACAAATCCCACCTACCACACCGCCAATAATCGAACCTAATGGTGCTACGACAATGAACTTCAACATTATCGCCAGCCCACCAAAAGGCCCTCCTATATAAGTATCTGGACTAGCAAAAATAGGTATCATTGCCAGCAGCATCATACCGAAAAACGAACCCAACATTGCAGGAAATAGAGTATCTTTCATGCGGTGGGAGCTTTTTCCCATAATCAGCCCAATAATACCGCCAACTACAGCCCCAATAACTACACTAACGAAAGTTGCGTATATCAGTTGTGGCAGAATAAAGGTAAAAATAAAATCAAAATTAATAAAATTCATGAGAAAACGCAATTATTTTGGGAATCGGTGCTGATACTATTTCTTTATGAAGATGTTCTTAACTAGCTTGCAGGTTAATACAGTGAAGCCTCACAGAGATTTGGTATAAGCAGTCGCTTACATTCAAAGCTTGATCGCCAGCATAACCATAAGTTGGTAACAAAAATTGCTCTTATCCGGATTAATTTAAACTTTTAACTGAAAGTAGTAGAACAAGTTCAATAATCAGCTGATGTATCCAGAAAAGTAATAGCATTACCCTAGAGGCTAAAAGCTCAAAAAACTATGACACCTGAAGAAATTGCAGGGACTCTGACCGAATTATTTAGCACAGCAAATGTACAAGAGATCACATCTTGCTCCTGGCAGATAGACACATCTACATTTAGACTGTTGGTATTGCTGTCAGAAGATAGCAATTGGTTGCGGGTTTTATTACCGATTGTGCCATTACAAGAAGCGCAACCATTCTTAGCAGAGTTTTTATCAGCCAACTTTGATGACACCCAAGAAGTCCGCTATGCCTTGTATGACAACGTGATGTGGGGAGTATATCAGCATCATAGCGGTACTTTGATGAGAGATGATTTGAAAAATGCGATCGCTAGACTCATATCCTTACATACCGCAGGCTTAAACGATGTCTTCAATCGCCTCATCGAAAATCGCATTCGGCAGATTGTGCAAGCCGCAAAACAACAAGGACAATCTCTGCAAGCCACAATGCAAACCCTAGAACGGTTCTATGCAGAAGGATTGTTAGGAGAAATTAACCAAACGGCAGCCGCAAGAGAAGAAGTTTTAGCAGCTTGGCAACGGCAGCTAGAACGTCTATGGCATGAAATAGAATCTCACCCAGAATAATCACATGGACATCATCGAAACCCTCAAACAGGACTATCAAAGCTTCCCAGACAATCAAACCTACAGCATTTATGCCGCCAATGTTTATTTTCAAGATCCGTTAAATAGTTTTCGTGGTGTTAACCGCTACAAACAGATGATTAAATTCATCAAAACTTGGTTTTTAAATTGTCGGATGGATGTACATGATATTCAACCCTTGGGAGACACCATCAAAACCGAATGGACACTGAGTTGGAATACTCCCCTACCCTGGAAACCGCGCATCTCTATTTCTGGTTGGAGTGAACTAGGACTTAACTCAGATGGCTTGATAGTTTCTCACATTGATTATTGGCACTGTTCTCGTCTAGACGTGTTGAAACAGCACATAATCTCTAACCATAAGTAAATCGAGTTTAAGTTAGAGTATTTACCCAATCTCACATACAAAACAGGATCAATAATATACTGAAACCAAAAGAGCGATCGCTATGGCCGATAAAGAACTCAAACAACTCATAGAAGCTAACGCTAAAACAATCCAAGCCATGTTAGACGATATGGCAGACACACGAGAAGAACGGCAAGAACTCCGCGAAGGCATGATCCAACTGCAAAAAGCAGTAGAAAGATTAACCCAGGTACAAGAAGGCATATTTAACCTGTTACTTTCCGTAGATGGCGATCGCCCTACAATTCTTAACAAACTCTCAGAAATCGAAACCAAACTAGATCAACTATTGCAGTCTAATCCCCAAGATAAATAAATCTTCAATACCCAATACCCCTTGTCCAATGCCCCAAACCCCAAAAGCATTGATAATAGAAATAGCGTAAATAAATGTAAACAATTCTCAGGCAGGGCAAAATCATCCATGCGAGTAATTTTAATGACAGGTAAAGGCGGCGTGGGTAAAACCTCCGTTGCAGCAGCAACTGGACTGCGTTGTGCAGAATTAGGATATCGTACACTGGTTTTGAGTACAGACCCTGCCCACTCATTAGCAGACAGTTTTGACATGGAACTAGGCCATGCAGCCCGGCAAATTCGTCCTAATTTGTGGGGTGCAGAACTAGATGCACTGCAAGAACTAGAAGGAAACTGGGGTGCAGTTAAACGCTACATTACCCAGGTTTTACAGGCCAGAGGTTTAGATGGAGTACAGGCAGAAGAATTAGCCATCCTACCAGGTATGGATGAAATTTTTGGCTTGGTAAGAATGAAACGCCACTACGATGAAGGCGAGTATGATGTCTTGATTATTGACTCTGCACCCACCGGCACAGCATTACGACTGTTGAGTTTACCGGAAGTTGGTGGCTGGTATATGCGGCGTTTTTACAAGCCATTTCAAAATATCTCTGTAGCATTGCGTCCCCTAGTTGAACCGATTTTTAGACCCATTGCGGGATTTTCTTTGCCCAACAAAGAAGTAATGGATGCGCCTTATGAATTTTATGAGCAAATTGAAGCATTGGAAAAAGTATTAACAGATAATACCCAAACTTCAGTCCGCTTAGTCACTAATCCAGAGAAGATGGTGATTAAAGAATCGCTACGCGCTCATGCCTATCTCAGCTTGTATAATGTCGCCACAGATTTAGTCGTAGCTAATCGAATTATCCCGGCGGAAGTTCAAGATCCATTCTTCCAACGTTGGAAACAAAATCAAGAGGAATATCGTCAAGAAATTCATGATAATTTTCATCCTCTACCTGTTAAAGAAGTACCATTATTCTCTGAGGAAATGTGTGGTTTAGCAGCCTTAGAGCGGTTAAAAGAAACCCTCTATAAAGATGAAGACCCAACTCAAATATATTACAAAGAAACTACCCTTAGAGTAGTGCAAGAACAAAATCAATACAGCTTAGAATTGTACTTGCCAGGGATTCCCAAAAATCAAATTCAACTCAATAAAACTGGGGACGAATTAAATATTACAATTGGTAATCATCGCCGTAACTTAGTGCTGCCTCAAGCCCTAGCTGCACTACAACCCGCAGGTGCAAAGATGGAAGACGATTATCTCAAAATTCGCTTTACTGATAATGCAAGAGTCTAATAATTGACAATTAGAGAGTCAAAATCCGAATAATTGGCAAATCAAGAAAGCAAAGAAATCCTGTTTTATAAATTAGACCAAATATCTGAAAATAAAGGGCAATATTGACTTTTATTTCTGATTTTAATTGACGCAATATTGCGTCTTTTTTTTCTTAATTTTAGCTATTATTATTAAGCTTTTATGAAGTTTACCAATACTTTATAAAATCATTATTGACGATTTTTCAAAATAAATTATTTAGCATACTTTTGGCCGTATTTTTACTGTAGACAATGTGATTCATAAAAATACAGAATGTTTTTAGATTTATAAAAATCTAATATTTTTCCTGAAATTAATTTAATAAAAAGCAATGTCCCCGATCGCTCCATCCGATTTACAGGTTAGTCTCAATCAAGAAAGTGTACTACGTCGGATTACAACTCGTATCCGTCAATCCTTAGAGTTGGAAGATATTATTACGGCGACAACGGCGGAAGTACGCGCACTACTAGAAACTGAGCGCGTCATGATCTACAAGTTTCACACTGATGGAAGCGGCCAGGTCATTGCTGAATCGATTTACGAACACCTTTTACCTTCATTACTAGGCTTAAATTTCCCCGCCGATGACATTCCCCCCGTAGCTAGGGAACTTTTCATCAAGTCAAAGGTGCGTTGTGCAGTTAATGTAGATTCTGGGCAAATTGGTCAAAGTACCTTACATAAATTAGAAACAGGAGAAGAAACACCAGAAGGAATCCGTTATCGTCCTGTAGATCCATGTCATGCTCAATATCTCACAGCAATGGGTGTGAAGTCTTCCGTTGTTGCCCCAATTTTCCATCAAGATGCACTCTGGGGATTGTTGGTATCTCATCACTCACAAGCCCGTGATATTTCCGAACATGAGTTGGCAGCTATGCAAATGGTTGTAGATCAATTATCCGTGGCAATTTCTCAAAGTTACCTCCTCACCCAAGCCCGTGCAAAAGCAGAACGGGAAGCTGTAATTAATCGCATTGCTACCCTACTGCACTCATTACCCACAATTGTCCTACAACCTGCGTTAGAAGCAGCAGTTACCGCTTTTAACGGTGTTGGTGGTAGGCTTTGCCTCAAAAATCAAGCTCTTGACCTACACAATAGTCATCACAAGAGTTTAGCCGAATGTTTAATTCCTGGTAGCGATTGTGTCCAGATTTATACCTGCGGTCAACAACCAGTTATTCCAGAACCAACTATCTATCCCCTCATTGAGCAATATAGTGTCTGGCAAGAACACTATAAATCTCATCATTATGATGTGTGGGCAATTACCGATATATATCAAACTCCTGCATTGCATAGTTTACAGCCTGTTTTTCAACCAACAAAAATTCGCAGCATTTTGATGATTCCGTTGGAGTATCGTCAGCAGTTGCTAGGATACTTAAGTATTTTTCGCAATGAAATAGACACAGAAACTCTGTGGGCAGGTCAGCATGACCCAGACAAAAGACAAATTTACCCTCGTCAATCATTTCAACTGTGGTGTGAATCTAAAAAGTCACAAGCTCAACAATGGACAAATGAAGAAATAGAATTAGCTAAAGAAATTGGTAAGCACTTTGCCTCAGCAATTCAACAATATGATCTATATCAACAGGTACAAGCTTTTAATCACAATTTAGAAAAACAAATCACAAAACGTACTTTTGAATTACAAAAAACAGTAGAACAACAACAGGCAGTCTTTAGTGTTATTACTAAGATTCGGGAATTTCTTGATACTGAAACTATATTTCAAATTACTACTAAAGAAGTTTGCCAGTTAATTGCAGCAGATCGTGTTTCTGTTTATCGTTTCAATGCTGAATGGGGTGGTGAATTTGTCGGTGATTTTGAAGCAGTTAATTCATACTGGTCAAATAAATCACAAATATGTGTCAATACAGTTTGGAATGATACTTATTTACAAAGAACAGAAGGAGGAAGATATCGCCAAAAAGAAACATTTGCGGTAGATGACATCCACAAAATGGGATTTGATCAGTGCCATGTGGAGATGTTAGAAAATTTCGAGATTCATGCTTTTGTGCTTGCACCTATTTTTATAGGACAGAAACTTTGGGGTTTGCTCGCGACATATCAACATTCATCTCCTAGACAATGGAAAACTTCGGAAGTGAATTTCCTGACTCAGATTGCAGCTCAACTAGGAGTAGCACTACAACAAGCTGAACTACTCAGCCAAACACAACAACAAGCAGAAACGTTAACTCAAGCACTGCATCATTTACAACAAACTCAAACGCAACTCATTCAAACTGAAAAAATGTCTTCATTGGGACAATTAGTAGCGGGTGTCGCTCACGAAATTAATAACCCAGTGAACTTTATTTATGGCAACTTGGCTCATGTGAGCGAATATGCTAGAGATTTGCTGAGTATGCTAGAGCTTTATCAGCAGGAATTTGCTCAACCGACTGCGGAAATTCTAGATTTGGCAGACAAGATTGACTTAGAGTTTTTATCTGAAGATTTGCCTAAAACTCTATCTTCTATGCAAATTGGAGTTGAGCGGATTCGTCAAATTGTCATGTCTTTACGAAATTTCTCCCGTCTTGATGAAGCCGAAATGAAAGCTGTGAATATTCACGACGGTATAGATAATACCTTACTGATTTTGCAGCATCGATTAAAAGCCAAACCAGAAAGTCCTGCTATTAACCTGATTAAAGAGTATACTGATCTGCCTTTGATAGAGTGCTATGCCGGACAAATGAATCAGGTATTTATGAACGTTTTAAGTAATGCCATTGATGCCTTAGAAGATTATGAGCAATCACCATCAGAACCTTATAAAAATAAGATTACTATCACTACTAGCATTGGGGAACTCAAAAATCATATCAAAAGCGTGGTAATTCGCGTTGCAGATAATGGCCCAGGTATACCCGAAACTTTAAGAATGAAAATATGTGATCCATTTTTTACTACCAAGCCAGTAGGTAAGGGTACTGGTTTAGGATTATCAATTAGTTACGGTATTGTAGTCGATAAACATGGCGGTGTATTTAAATGCGATTCACAGTTGGGGGTAGGAACAGAGTTTTGGATTGAAATCCCTATTTATCAAAGGGGACAGGGGATAGGGGATAGGTGACAGGTGACAGAAATATTTATCAGGGATAGGGTGAAAACCATGACTAGACTTGAGCCTATCCTTAATCCCTAATCCTATTTTTAATTTCTTAATTGAATTGGCATAGCTAAATAAATCATCTTTAAACCACCCAATGGCGTAAAAATAACTGGAGTTAAGTCTTGATTCAGGTGCATTTGAATTTCTGAAGATGGTAAGGCTTTCAATCCTTCCATCAAATACTTGACGTTAAAGGCAATGTCTATATCTGTTCCAGAGATTTGAGCCGGCATTGACTCTCTACCATTACCCATTTCTTGGGCTTCACAAGATAGGGTTAATTCTTGGGAATTACTATCAATGCTAAGTTTAACAATATTATTCTTTTGATCGGCTAATACGGCAATTCGCTCTAATGTACTTAAAAATTGTCGGCGTTCTACTGTGACTTGTCGTTCAAATTGTTTAGGAATAAGTTGGCGATAAGCTGGGTATTGACCTTCTAAAGTGCGGCTACTAAGACGTTGATTACCCCACGCAAACACCACTTGACCTTGATCTAAATATAGGGCTATGGGTTCATCAGATGCAGCTTTATGAGCCAACATCCGTTCTAGCTCTCGTAAGGCTCTCGCTGGTACTGTAACTTCTAGTTGTTGTTCGTTATCTTCCAATGGACGCTCATTACTAGTCTCTACTACTGCTAGGCGATGTCCATCAGTAGCAGCAAATTCTAATGTGTCTTGCTTAACCGTTAGATGAACGCCTGTGAGGACTTGCTTAGTTTCATCTCCACTTGTCGCAAATAAAGAACCTCGCAATCCTTCAATTAAGGCTGTGGCGGTGATATTAATCGCTTGAGTATTTTCAATCAGAGGTAATTCGGGAAACTCTTCTGCACCCATAGCGCGTAGCTGGTATTTTCCGGTTTTGGGTGTGAGGGTAACGACTAAACCTTCTCCTGTGGCGGTGCTATCTGTCGATTCATCATCTAGGGTGATTTCTCCCTCTGGTAGACGGGAGGTGATATCTACAAGTAATTTAGCAGGAAGTGCGATCGCTCCTTCTTGCCACACCTCAGCATTAAAACTAGTGCGAATACCTAAGCTGAGATCAAAGGCTGTGAGACTTACTTGGTTAGTTTGAGCATCTGCTTGCAGTAGAACATTGGCAAGTACAGGATGAGTTGGTCGTGAAGGTACAGCACGACTAACAAGTGAGAGGTTTGTACTGAGATCGCTTTGAGCGCAAACTAATTTCATGATTAGATTCAGCTGGTGAGTAAATATAGTAGCATTCCCATATCTAGGCAAGAGAGCAGAAGAGAGTAGTTTTTAGTTTTATTCAAAAATATTTGAGTATAAAAATTTATTTAACTTGCGACATTTTAACGGCTATCAGACTATTCTCCTGCTTTAAAAATTGTGGAAACTGTGGAAAACCTTCCGTAGTTCCCTAGTTAGTCAAAATTGGGAAGATAAATATCTGTGGAAAACTTGTGGAAAACTTCTTGAGATTTTCCACAGGGTAATTATACTTAAGAAATTTTTCCCCGAAAATATCAAGTTTTCCACAAAAAGGATACTATTTTCCACAAAAGAGATTTAAATTTAATCTATTTTTATACATTACTTAATATTTTAAATCATTTTTAGAGAGTGGCATTATTACTAGTTGTGGAAAACTTTGTCGGATTATTTTCGCCGTGATGAACTAGTCATGTTGATGCGATCGCTCAGTTGACGCAGAGTTTGTGATAAACTGCGATCGCTCTCCCTCAATTGAGTAATTTTTTCACAACTGTACATCACAGTTGTATGGTCTTTACCACCAAACTCTTCACCAATTCTCGGTAAACTCAAATCAGTATGCTGCCGCATTAAATACATCCCAATTTGACGCGCCCAGCTAATTTCCCGTCGGCGGGAGTTGCTTTTCAGGTCTTCAATTGAGAGATCAAAATTTTCAGCTATCACCGTTAAAATTACCCCTGGTGTCGCCTCAAATTTCTCTGTGGGAGTTTCTAAAACAGGGGTAATATTTTCTACAGTCATAGGCAACCCCCAAATAGAAATGTAAGCTAAGGCTCTCGTCAAAGCTCCTTCTAATTCCCGAATATTATTAGTATAATTAACAGCAATATATTCAATGACATCACGGGGTAATCTGATATTTTCGTATTCCGCTTTTTTCTGGAGAATAGCCATTCTCGTTTCTAAATCTGGAGACTGAATATCAGCAATCAACCCCATTGAAAAGCGAGAGCAAAGACGCTCTTGTAAGCTGGGAATCTGGTTAGGTGGGCGGTCAGAAGCAATCACAACTTGCTTACCAGCTTCATGTAATGTATTAAAAGTATGGAAAAATTCTTCTTGGGTATACTCCTTACCTTCAAGAAACTGAATATCATCTACTAACAACACATCAGCAGCCCGGTAATGTTCTCGGAAATTCTGCATTTTGTCATTACGAATAGCTGTAATTAAATCGTTAGTAAACTGTTCTGTAGAAACATAAAATATCTTAGAATCAGAGTAAATTCCTAAGCGATAGTGACCAATTGCTTGCATCAGATGAGTTTTGCCTAAACCTACACCACCGCATAAAAATAAAGGATTAAATTCCCGCCCAGGAGATTCAGCAACCGCTAACGATGCAGCATGAGCCATGCGACTGTTTGCCCCCACCACAAATCGGGAAAATACATATTTAAAATTTAAGTCTGTGTTTGGCTGCCTTCTTTTAGTCCCACTTTCCGAGGCATTATTTGGGGTTGGTAATTCCCAATTTACTGCTGACTCCCCTAGTTCTTCAAGGGCATCACTCTGAGCCACCTTTATAGAAATTTCTATAGGATATCCCAAAATATCCTGCACTACATTAGCAATAGTATTAATGTAATACTTTTGTAACCAATTACGAGCAAAGGGATTTGGTGTAACGATAAATAAACAATTATTGTCTAATCTTTCTGCATTAGCAGTTTTAATCCAAGTCTCAAAGGTGGGACGGGATAATTCTATTTGTAAGCGGTCTAGTACCTGAGTCCACAAACTGTCAATAGTAATTTCCATCATTTACTACCTTTGCCACTAATTGTCACAATAGAAGTTATGAGTGCTGAGTTATGAGTTATGAGTGCTGTTAGCAGAGCGGGGCGTTGAGCAGCGTGCTGAGTAGAGGTAAACTAATCATGACTTAGCACAGGTTTCTCTACGTTCCCTAGGGGATAGTCCTATTGCGTAGCTTAGTACACCCCTCTACGCTAACAGCACTGAGTAGTATACTCACTCACAACTCAGCACTGGCTAAACGCCGCGCTACCGCTAACATAACTCAGCACTCAAGAAATCCTAGCACCACCTGACCAACACGGAGAAATAAAGACACATGAAGACAACAGAGTACGTTAGCGGCTTAAAAAATATTCATCTTGAGAGTTGGTTTCAGCACAGGGGAATTAAAAGTATAAAGTTAATGCTCCTGAGTGGGGTAGCACTGGTATCTCTGGGAGGCTGCTCTCTTGTACCGACTAAGACACTACAAAACCGACCGAATGAATCTCAGGCGCAAGTTGCAGCTCAAACTACGACAGATAACACTCTAGAAGTTGCACCTCCACCGATAATTGCATCCTCTGGAGATCCCAACTTTGTTGTCAAAGTCGTGCAGAGTGTAGGGGATGCAGTAGTGAGGATTGATTCTGCCAGAACCGTGACGACTCGTGTCCCCAATGACTTTAATGACCTCATGCCCTTTCCTTTTCGTGGTGAGCCTATACCATCACAACCTAGACAGCGTGTACAAAGAGGTAGCGGTTCAGGATTTATTATCAAAAATTCTGGCAATGGCAAGATTTACATTCTGACTAATGCTCATGTAGTAGATGGTGCTGATGAAGTAACAGTCACTGTCAAGAATCGTGAGCCTTTTGAGGGAAAAGTATGGGGTCAAGACCCAGTAACAGATGTAGCTGTGATTGAAATTAATGCTCAGAACTTACCCATATTATCTTTAGGGAACTCAGATAACTTACAACCAGGACAACCTGTTATTGCCATTGGGAATCCTCTAGGTTTGAATAACACTGTTACTTCTGGAATTATTAGTGCTACTGGCCGTTCTAGTAGTGATATTGGTGCGAGTGATAAGCGTGTTGACTTTTTGCAAACAGATGCAGCCATTAATCCGGGGAACTCTGGAGGCCCATTACTTGATGCTAATGGTCAGGTAATTGGCATGAATACAGCCATAATTCAAGGCGCACAGGGTTTAGGATTTGCTATTCCCGTTAACACTGTCAAGAGAATTTCCCAGGAGTTAATTGAAAAGCGGAGAGTGGATCATCCTTATGTGGGAGTTCAGATGGTAACTCTTACGCCAAAATTTAGAGAAAGATTTAATGAAAGGTTTGGCGATCGCATCAATATTACAGCAGATCAAGGTGTTCTATTAGTCAGAATTGTCCCTCGTTCTCCCGCCGCTATTGCTGGACTCAGAAGTGGAGACATAATTCAAAAAATTAATAATCAACCTGTAACCACAGTTGAACAAGTTCAAAAGCTAGTAGAAAATAGCCAAATTGGTACTCCCTTACAAGTTGAAATAGTCCGTGATGGGCAAACTCAACAATTAGCAGTCAACCCTGCACCTTTACCTGTGCAGAGAGAAGGATAAGTGAAGGGGACGAGGAAGGTAGAAGTTTTCCCAGTCCCCAATCCCCAATCCCTTCAAATTTCTTAACGAGCATTACATCATGACTGAATCACTTCCCATTATCCAATTAGGCGATCGCACATTACGACACAAGGCTGCTTGGGTGGAAAATGTTCATGATGCACGTATTCAACAATTAATTGATGATTTAATTACTACTGCTACCAAAGCTAATGGTGTTGGCATTGCTGCACCACAAGTTGCGGAATCTGTTCGTTTATTTATTGTGGCTTCTCATCCTAACGCCAGGTATCCCAACGCGCCGGAAATGATCCCAACTGCCATGATCAACCCGAAGATAGTGGCTCACTCAAATGAGGTAGTTAAAGATTGGGAAGGTTGTCTCAGCGTTCCTGGTATCAGAGGCTTAGTTCCTCGGTATCAAGCGATCGCAGTTGAGTACACCGACCGCAATGGCAACTTGCAAAAACAAGAGTTAACTGACTTTGTAGCTCGTATATTTCAGCACGAGTATGACCATTTAGATGGCGTTGTTTTTGTAGATCGTCTAGAATCTAATCTAGATATGGTCACTGAAGAAGAATACCAAAAAATGTAGTCAACAATACATAACAAAAAATCTTCTTAAGAATGATACCCAACAACTTATTTTAATGTATACTTAACCTATTATTAACCTTAAGTCAGGTGTAGCTATCGGATAAATGTCACAAACTATTATTAGTCGCGAAAGGTTAAGTCGAAATCTGCATCTGCCAAGATTTTTCGACTTAACCTTTACTCAGCGTCACAACAATAAAGTAAAAATGAATACGAATAGCAGTAAAGTGGTTACAGAGCCACAATTAAGGTTTTCTGCTACTGGTATGCAAGTTGTACACGCAACCAATGGGCGAATACGCATCAAAGCGACTGACGATAGTTTTAGCTCCAACTGTAAGACTATCATTCAATACTTACGGCAGTTTCCAGGTGTGAAAGAAGTTGCTACCAACGAGCAAACCAGCAGCTTGGTAGTTAGCTTTGATGAAAAGCAACTGTCACTGTCTGAGATGTTGGGTATATTGCAACAACTAAATATTCAGACATCCCCAGATGCGGCTGTATCAGATCCCTTTGCTGCATGGAAATCTGTTGACTTTTGGAAAGAGCAGACCATATCTTTCATCCCCTTAATGACAGGGTTAGCGGTCACAGGCAGATTAGGGATTAGCGGTTTAGCATCGATTCCAGTCTATATGATTACCGCAGATGCCACGCGTCGGGTAATTGATTATTTAAAACCACTAATTGCTGGTGAGATTAACGGTGAAAGTGGAGATGGGGGTGATAAATCTGCAAACAAAGAAACTAAAGCCCCTATTGTGAAACAAGATAGAGAGATAACAACCTGGTCAGCCAAAGTGACCTATAGTGTTATACATAAAATACCTGGAAGAATTAGATTTCACCTGCCAATATTGACTAGCGATCGCGCCTATGGACGGAGATTGGAGAAGTTGTTGAAAACTGATCCAGTAGTCGAAAATGTGCGAATCAATAGTGATGCAGCCTCAATTGCAATTACCTACAAACCAAACGCAGAAATAGCTGTATCTCATTGGGTGAGTCTAATGGAATTAGCCCTAGAGACAACCCCCCCAAAAGTTCCCGTCAGCGAAGTTTTACAGCCAACACTTACATCTGAGCCAGTTGTAGCTCAACAGCTAACTGAGCCAGACAATATCAAAACAGCTGAAGTCCAAACAATATATATATCCAGTTGGTGGGCTGATATGAAATCTTCAGCACTATCTTATTCTTTAGACTTTATCGCAAACTTGCCACTTTAAATAGTTCCTAGCTTAGAAATCCGGGAGGAATCAAAATGGACGATTCTGCATCAGATGCTGTTCCGCGACCGAGAGAACATCACTGCACATATTCTGCACAGCTAGCGTATAGCCTCACATACGCATTGCTAGAACAATTGACTTTATCTCACCCAAAAATTGGTAAATATCCACAATATCTGCAACACCTGTTCACTGTGATAGATCAGGAAATTGGGGTATCTGATTCCATCTGTGGGGATCGCTGCCAAAACCAACGGCATTTAACAAAATTACAAATCTGCATTTAGTCTAATCTCTTCAGATGGGAGTTAGTGCTGAAAACACGAGGGCAAAAGAGGGTTTTGCCTAGAGGTCTAGTTTTATTTTTTTTACCGAAGAGACAACTATCAAAAACAAGTTTATCCAGCGCATCAGGGATTAATCAATGGCAAAAACAACCATCCAACTAGCGTCGCCTCATATTCCTCAGTCTTTAGAAGTTGTGGAAGTCAAGAGTGAGGAATTTGTAACGCCGATAGTTTCTTATCAGACAGTAGAAAAACAGCATAGCAAGGTGTTTGTGACGGCGGCTCAAGTTCCAACTCACAAGCAGATTGCTCAAGTTAGCCACAATATAGTCCATGCCGTTCCAGGTAGGTTACGCTGGCGTGTGCCTCGATTACGCTACGATACAGACTATGCAAAACGTCTGTTAGCTTTGTTAGAAGCTGATCCCCTAGTCACGCAGACTAGAATCAAACCAGCTGCGGCATCTGTGGTTGTTATATACAAAAACAGTAAGATTACAGATATAAAAATGCGATCGCGTCTTAGCTGTCTCATTGTGGCTGCTAGCGATCCGGGAATCCTCCCACTCAATACTAAACAGTCATTAGCTGCACAAGAAGACAAAGAAGAAACACCCTGGCCGGGATTGCAACTTTCTGCCTTAGCCACTGGTTTAGCGTTGCTGGGTGGCCCTTTAGGAGTGTCGATCCCCCCTATTTTGACGGCGGGAACTATTGCCTTAGCGACATTACCCGTATTTCAAAGAGCGTTTGTAGGTATTACGACCCAACGCAAATTTACGATCGACTTCTTAGACTTTATGGCGATCGCCATTACTACCGTCCAAGGACAGTTTCTCACACCATCGCTGATGTTGAGTTTAATTGAAATTGGCGAAAATATCCGCGATCGCACTGCTCGCTCCTCTAAAATGCAAACCCTAGATTTACTCAATTCCCTAGGACAATTTGTTTGGGTAGAACGAGATGGCGAGAAGGTGCAAATCCCTATCCAACAGGTACAAGCTGGGGATATAGTCATTGTCTATCCTGGGGAACAAGTACCAGTAGATGGCAGCATTATTAAAGGTAAGGCACTCCTAGATGAGCAAAAGTTAACTGGCGAATCTGTGCCTATTTTGAAAACCAAAGGACAGCCTGTATTTGCCTCCACATTGGTACGAGAAGGGCGGGTTTACATCCAAGTGGAAAGGGTAGGTAACGACACCCGCGCCGGACAGAGCATCAAACTAATGCAGGAAGCTCCTGTCCATGATACCCGCATGGAGAATTACGCCATCAAATTTGCGGAAAAAGCCGTTGTGCCGACGCTTTTCCTAGGAGCAGTTGTATTTGCTGCTACTCGTAACCCGGCACGGGCAGCTAGCGTTTTGACCCTCGATTTTGCTACTGGGATTAGAGTATCTGTACCCACAACCGTATTAGCAGCACTTTCCTATGCAGCTCGCCAAGGGATTCTCATCCGCAGTGGTCGAGCCTTAGAACAACTAGCAGAAGTTGATACTATTGTCTTTGATAAAACAGGCACACTCACCCAAGGGGAAGTATCGGTAATTGCGGTCGAAAGTTATAATCCGGAAATATCTAGCGATCGCATCTTGGCAATAGCCGCCGCCGCCGAGCAACGTTTAACACATCCAGTAGCCGAGGCCGTGATTCGCTATGCCGAAGCCCAAAAAGTAGACATTCCCAGCCGTAGCAAGTGGGATTATCAACTTGGCTTAGGTGTAAAAGCCGAGATTGATGGCGAGACTGTGTACGTGGGTAGCGAAAGATTTTTGCGTCAACAAGACATAAATATGGAGGTACTCAACGGCAACGGGCAAAAAGCCACTTCGGTAATTTATGTCGCCAGTAATGGGCAACTTCAAGGTAGAATAAGATATAGTGATGTTCTCCGCCCAGAAAGCCGGGAAGTCATCTCCCAACTGATGAATGTAGAAGGTGTGGAGGTGCATATGCTGACTGGTGATAACAAGCGCACAGCCCAGGCTGTAGCGACTGAATTGGGGATTGCACCCAGCCATACTCACGCAGAAGCTTTTCCAGAACAAAAAGCAACAGTAGTCCGCCAACTGCACGAACAAGGGAAGACAGTAGCATTTGTAGGAGATGGAATTAATGATTCCCCAGCTTTAGCCTACGCCGACGTATCTGTATCCTTTGCCCACGGTTCAGAAATCGCCCGTGAAACAGCAGACTTGGTATTAATGCAAAATGACTTGCATGGATTATTAGAAGCGATCGCGATCGCTCGTCAAGCCAAGCACTTGATTCGCCAAAACACCGGTATTGTTGCTATACCTAACTTGGGAGCATTAATTATGGCTGTGCTGTTTGGTTTGAACCCCCTAGCAGCAACTGTTGTTAACAACGGCTCAACCATAGTTGCTGGAGTCAACGGCTTACGTCCCATTCTCAAGCATTCATCTCAAAAAGCTCTACCATCAGCTAGATGAGATGACAAATCTAGCAAGACTAGGCTAAAAAGCTTTCATACAAGTTTTCCAATTTAAATATCGGAGGAATGAATTATGGCCCCTAAAATCACCGACTTTATTGAAGACGCTGGCGCACCCGGACTGATCGCTGGTATCGGTGCAGTATTACTAGCTCCTGTACTTCTCCCTGTTTTTGCAGGTATCGGTAAACCCATAGCTAAATCAATCATCAAAGGCGGAATCGTTGCTTATGAAAAAAGCAAAGGTGCTTTTGCTGAACTAGGCGAAACTTGGGAAGATGTAGTTGCTGAAGCTAAAGCTGAACTAGCAGAAGATAAAGAAACACCAGCTTTTGAACCTGCGGCTAGTACCATTGATGCTTCTGCTGAGAATGGAGTCTAGATTGGTAATGGGTAATTGGTAATTGGGTTTTCCAATGATCAATTACTCATATTTTCAGAATTAATGGAGATGGGTGATATTAATTCAAAGTACAAAATATCGTCCGCGATATAGTCAGATTTAGTCTGGATTTCCAGGTTTGCATCTGCTGATCGATTTTGGATAACTAGTCTTACCCATCTCTAGGATTTTGATAATTTATTTAAATATTCAATAAAAATGATATTTGGGAAAACATTAATATTACTTTGTCAATCGAATTTATTACAAATTACGAATTACGAATTAACTTAGGAGGGTGAATTGATGTTAACAAATAGTCATGGGAATTTGACTACAATGCCAACAGTTAAAAAACGCATCAATTTTAATACTTCATCCCAACCTATATCTACCAAAATTGTTAGTAACACCCCAGGGAGACTACGGTTGAGAATTGCCCATGCTTACCGTCAGGCTGACATAATGCAACACATTGCTAATACACTAGAAGCCAAGCCTAATGTTCAAAAGGCGCGGACTAATATTGATCATGGCAGTATTGTGATTAAGCATGATGGTACAAATAGCAGTTTGGACGATGTATTAGCAACGCTACGAGACTTAGGCATCATTTTTGCAGAGATTACAGAGGGTAATACCGAAGCTGCCACAACTGTAGCTAGTACAGTTGTAGATTTGAATAAACGAGTCAAACAAGCAACTGATGGTGTTGTAGATATCCGCTTTCTCTTTCCCTTGGGACTGAGTATTTTGGCGATGAGACAGTTAATAATCAAAGGTTTGCAGTTTGAAATTATTCCTTGGTATGTGTTGGCTTGGTATTCCTTCGATAGTTTTATTAAACTTCATGGAATTACCCCACAAAAGTCTAGTGGTGAATAGGGCATAACAATTCAAAATTCAAAATCTGGCCCTCGAACAAAGTGAAGGATCAAAATTTAAAATTGAATAGCTTATGCCTTATCCCCAGTCCCCAATCCCCAATCCCCAGCCTTTCAATTTTGGATTTGCAATTTTGGATTTTAGATTATTCAATCCAAAATCTAGAATCTAAAATCTAAAATTCCCAGTCCCCATTCCCCATTCCCTAACTAAATACTCGGTGTTGTAGAGAAGGCATTTGACGGCGGACTTGTTCTAGACGTGAGGGATTAATTTCGGCGATCGCCACTCCCGGTTTATCTCCAGCATCAGCTAAAATTGTCCCCCAAGGGTCAATAATTACCGCGTGTCCGTGGGTGAGACGACGACCATAGTTATTGCCTGTTTGGGCTGGAGCAATCACGTAGGCTGTATTTTCAATGGCTCTAGCTTGTAGTAATACTTGCCAGTGGTCTTTACCTGTAAACGCTGTAAAAGCAGCAGGTATAAAAATCACATCTACACCCTTAGTTGACAGATGACGGTAGAGTTCAGGGAAGCGGACATCATAGCAAATAGACACCCCGATATTTCCCAAAGTTTCTGAGAAATAGACTGGTGGTAGTTGCTCACCGGCTACGACTGTACTAGATTCCCGGTAGGTATTACCGTCAGGGACATTCACATCAAACAGGTGAACCTTATTGTAATGGGCGAGTTCTTCACCACTAGGGTCAAGTAAAATTGTCGTGTTATAGACCTTACCTGTATCTCCGACAGGTACGGGAAAGCTACCGCCTAAGATGGTAATTTGGTAGCGTTGCGCCATTTTTTTGATGAAAATTTCACTTTCATGGGCGATCGCTTCTGCTTGTGCCAGTTTATCTGTTTCCTCTCCCATAAATGAAAAATTTTCTGGCAACCCCACTAACTCTGCACCTCGGCGCACAGCCAGATCAATTAATTCTTCAGCTTGTACCAAATTCTTTTGTAAATCTGGCACACTGGTCATTTGAATAGCGGCGGCTAAATAAGACTTCATAGACTTAGCAAGCAATGTAGTTGTGTGCGATAGATAATCAAATATACCGTTACTTCAATATCTGACAAAGGGGAAATCAATTCAAAATTCAAAATCCACAATCTCCAAGTCCCATACCCTGGTAGTTGGGGTCAATTCAAAATCTGTCTTGAAAAGTTGAGCCACTGTGTTGGGAGGTTTTTCCGGCTTGTAGCAAGTGGCGTTCCTAGGTTGGGAAACCCGCCTACAGAACTTTTGTCTACGACACGCTACGCGAACGCAAAATCCAAAATCCAAAATCCAAAATTTGTTGACTGTTGTTATTAAACCTTGATGAATTGGGCGTGATGGTTGATACTGCTATTCTCATTCAAACTTTTATTGCAGTCTTTGTCTTGGCAGATGCCATAGGCAATATACCAGTGGTTTTAGCCTTAACTAAGGGTATAACACCAGAAGAAAGAAATAAAGTCATTGATAAGGCAATGGTTGTAGCGATCGCAGTTCTGCTAATATTTGCCTTTGCTGGTCAATATATTTTGACTTATTTAGAAATTAGCATGGGGTCGTTGCGGGTGGCTGGGGGATTATTGCTGCTGTTAATCGCCTTGCAAATGCTCAGGGGAGAATTAGATACACCCATTCATGAACAAGGGCGGGATATCTCAATTACGCCTTTAGCTTTGCCTTTGTTAGCCGGCCCAGGTACGCTAACAACCGTGATGTTATTCATGTCTAAGTCCCAGAGTCCCCATCTGGCTGTAGTGTTGGGGGTTTTGGGGGCGATGTTTGTTACTTGGTTAATTTTGCGTTTGGCAAACAAGATTGATAGTTTGATTGGTGTTGAAGGTGCGGTGATTGTCACGCAACTATTAGGTTTTCTGTTGGCTGCTTTGGCGGTAGAGATTGGTAGCACCGGGATTAGAGAATTGTTTTTGCAGTAGAAAACGCAGTCATAGCCGTAATTTTACGGTCAAGCTATTACTACTTAACCTCTTATTTGATATTCCTTAACCTGTAGTCATTGATTGAAGGGTTATTAAGTGTAATTGCGTAACGAGTCACTTTTTAGCCTGGGAGTATTATTTAATGAAATTAGCTAAGAGCTTAGGCATTGCTACTTTTGCTGCTATCTCTGTAGCGGCGATCGCACCTAAAGCAGCACAAGCTGCCATAGTTAATTACAATTTCACTGTCAATGCTACATCTGGCGACGATCCTGGCCAGTATTTCGGTTCTTTTAAATATGATGATTCATTCTTAACTGGCTTAGGTTCTGAGATTTTAGGAGTTGAGAATGGATTAAAAGTTGCATTCAACTACTTAGGTAATAACTATACAGAGGCTGATGATGAAGCTTTCGACTTTTTCCCTATAGTCACCTTTAACGATGGCAATCTTCAAGGACTCAGCTATTTTGTTGCTGATCAGTTTATCATCGGTAGTGATGTGAATACCCCAGAGGTAGGAGGAAACATCTTCTACACAATTAGCGGATCAGTAAATACAAGGGCAGTAGGTACAGTCAGTTATGCGAAAGTACCAGAACCGTTTGCTGTTGGTGGAACTGCGATCGCCGCTACTCTGGGTCTGTGGATAAATCGTAAGAAGAAAGCCGCAGTAGTAGGCTAGAAATACTAGTTGGTAACATTACTAGTTAGGCAGGTTTTATACCTGTCTTTTTTGTTGTCTAAAAAAATAGAGATGTTGCAGTGCAACATCTCTACAAAAATTATCGGAGGGAAAATTTTAAATTACAGACCACCAATAACGCCACCATCATTGCGGGTAATTACTACTGTTGCAGAACGGGGGCGACTGGGCGCATTTGGAGGGAAATTTGAAGGATAACCTTGGCTGCGAGGCCAGTCGCTTCTTAGTGTAGGATTCGCGGTAGTCCCACCATCACCAGGGTGCTGAATACCGACAAACATCGCTTTACCATCAGGTGTAGTGATAACACCAGTTACTTCACAATCCGTAGGGCTAGTGAGGAAACGTCTCACCTGTTTAGTATTGGGGTCAGCACAAGACATCGTGTTACTACCGATGTTTACCAAATCACCAACACCATCACCTGAGTGGTCAGTCTGAATCCACAGACGACCGAAATCATCGAACCACAAACCATCTGGTGAACTGAGGTCATCACCTTGAATGTTGCCCTGAAGGTTGGTTTCAGGTCTGGTTTTGTCACCGGCTTCAATGAAAATATCCCATTTGAAGGTAGTAGCTGCAACACTGCGTCCATCTTCACGCCAACGAATGATGTGACCATAACGGTTGTTAGGACGTGGGTTGGCAGGATCTATAGGTGGGCGCGCACTGCCTCCTGCTGTTGAACCATTTGGATTGTTAGAGGAGACTGGGTTTCCACCACGATTGCTATTATTGGTCAAGGTGCAGTAGACCTCAATCTCTCTGTATCCACCAATCCGAGGACGTACAGCTACCCACTCTGGTCTATCCATCATGGTCGCGCCGACTCTATCACCAGCTTGACGTGTCTTAACCAATACTTCAGCTTGGTTTCTGAAGCCGTTTTCTGGTGTCAGACCATTCTGTCCATAGACTAGAGGTATCCATTGACCAGTACCGTTGTCATTGAACTTAGCAACATAAAGAACACCAGTATCGAGCAAATTGCGGTTAGCATCACGATTTTCTGGATTATAGGGTTGGGCGCAAACGAACTTGTAAATATAATCGTTACGCTCGTCGTCACCCTGATAGAAGGCTACACGATTATTGTCATCAACAACAACTTGTGCGCTTTCATGCTTGAAGCGTCCCAGGGCTGTACGTTTAACTGGTGTGCTTCCGGGAGTGTATGGATCGATTTCTACTATCCAGCCGAAGGTGTGGGGTTCGAGTGGGTTGGTGCGGTTGTTGAAGCGAGGATCAGCCTCATGCCAACGATAACCGAAACCATTAGCGGAAAGACCGTACCGATTTTGTCCTGCCAATATTTCTGAATCTTCAATCCCTGGAGTAGAAGTTAAAGGTTCACCATTGTTACCGAAGTAACCATTCCAGTTTTCCTCACAGGTTAAGTAAGTACCCCAAGGAGTGTAACCATGAGCGCAGTTGTTTGCTGTACCATAAGCGGTGAAACCGTCGTTTGTGCCAATCTCAACAGAGCCATCTGGGTTGATAGCAAACTTTTTGGATTTCAACAAATCACTACCAGCCGCAGGACCGGAAATTCGCATTGGGGTATTGGCAGTAATGCGGCGACCATAAGACGAATTGCGGTTGAAAGTCCAGTCATTACCATTCTTGGTAATTTCTACAACAGACACGCCATGAGCAGCCTGAGACTTACGCACTTTTTGAATTGTGACCGGACTAAGGCCTTCAGAACCATGTAGGATTGATTCCTGGGTGTATTCATGGTTTACACACAACAGGCCAGTGTTTATGTCCTGATTTAAAAAGCTTCTTAATGATCTGGCTTGTGAACCAACTGTCCGACCAACAGCATTCCCTGGTTGTAGAGGGAAATAGTGCATACCATCAACGTGCATACCATACTGCATTTCTTGAGCCGCAGCATCTTGGGAGGCATCTGGTAACCAGTCAGGTGCGGTGGGCATGATTGGGTCTCCCCAAGCAATCAATACTTTGGCTGTGTAACCTTCGGGAACACTAACAAGATCCTTTTCTAAGAGTCCTGTAGCTGGGTTGCGTAGATTTGGCGGAATACTTTTGAAGCCAATGCCAGCAAATCCTGTTCCTTTGGGAATTGGTGCTGCTTCAACACTTTGGAGAAAGCCACTAATAGAAACATCACCTAGAACAGTTAGTACCGACGTACCGACAGCTGTCATGATGAACCGCCGACGACTTAGACTCACACGATCAATCACGTCACGGATTGACTCGTTTTTAGATTGATTGAGCGTTACATTGTTTTTCGGGTGAAAGCGTCCTTTCATTCTCTGTTCTCCATTTTGGGATTAACGGCTTTACTGTTCAGTTCATTCTTTAAAAGAAAGAGCAATCGTGATTGTCAATAAACGCTCTATAAAATTACGTAAGATACTCAATTTTTCTGGCTGTACAACAGTGAATGAGCCGCATAAATTACAACTTTAGAAAATATTTGATTAAGTCAGATAACCCTTGCTGTTTTCCTCGATTCATATTGAAGAAATCATAGTAATAACAGACTCACAAACCCTGCCAATAGGAAGTTATTGTGTCGGATCTAATTAAATATTTGTATTACAACATACTTTCCAAATATTTTCTAAACCTGTCAAAGCTGCTCATACTGGCAACAATTATTGAAATTTAATCAATAATTGTTAACCCTAGGTTATATATTCATTAATTAGAGTTTATTAACAAGGATTTTTTGAGAGAAAATACTGCTCTTTTGTAAGTGTTTGTAGTAAGGACTTCAGTCCTTATCTTCCAAGGAATAAAGTCCTTACTACGAACTAGGAACTGTGTTAAGTGTCGGACTGTCCTATTCTGGAGATGGATAGTTCTGTTGTGGGTGAGACTGTGTTTATCAGCGTTGTGATACCAACTTATAATCGCCAGCCAATTTTAGAAAAATGCCTACAGGCTTTGGAGATGCAGCAACTGAGTGCATCAAGTGTTGTAGGTGATTATGAAGTTGTCTTAGTAGATGATGGTTCTACTGACGGTACATTGGATTGGTTAGCAGCACACAAAGAAGAGTTTCCCCATGTGCGCTGGTTTGAGCAAGACCATGCGGGGCCTGCGGCGGCGCGAAATTTGGGCGTAGAACAGGCACAAGGGGACATCATTATATTTATAGATAGTGATTTAGTCGTCCTCGAAAATTTCCTGCAAGCTCATGCAGATGCTTTAGTGCAGGGTCAAGAGAAATTAGCAAGCGATCGCTTTTTTACCTACGGTGCAGTCATTAATACTTGCAATTTCGACAATCCCACCGCCGAACCCTATAAAATCACAGATTTCTCCGCCGCGTTTTTCGCTACAGGGAACGTCGCCATTCCTAAGCATTGGTTAAAAGAAGCCGGATTGTTTGACACTGGCTTTCAACTCTACGGCTGGGAAGATTTAGAACTTGGTGTCAGGCTGAAAAATCTAGGCTTAAAACTCATCAAATGCCCAGCCGCCGTTGGTTATCACTGGCATCCAGCATTTAACTTAGACCAAATTCCCAACTTAATCGAGAAAGAAATTCAACGCGGTCGCATGGGCGTTTTGTTTTATCAAAAGCACCCAACTTGGGAAGTCAAAATGATGATTCAAATGACTTGGTTTCATCGTTTACTATGGGGGCTTCTATCACTCAACGGCGCATTAAATGAACGGACAATGACACCGTTTTTACAATGGTTGATTAATTTAGGCAAGCCACAGCTAGCTTTAGAAATTGCCCGAATTTTCCTCAACTGGTACAACGTCAAGGGTGTCTATGAGGCTTATGCTCAATTGAGTGCTGAGTGCTGAGTGCTGAGTGCTGAGTGGGGAGTTATTGAATTTTGAATTTATATACCCAATGCCCAAGCATAAATGTGCTACCCTAGGGGGGTTGTCTAAAATTCCGCACATCCAGGAATTCGGGTGTTTCCAATTTGGGAGATACACCTGGGTGGAGGTTTAACCCGAATAGGAGAAAGAAAATATATGCCAGTAGTTTCATTGGCTCAAATGATGGAGTCAGGGGTTCACTTTGGTCATCAGACCCGACGCTGGAATCCTAAGATGTCTCCTTACATCTACACATCTCGTAATGGCGTACACATCATCGATTTGGTGCAAACAGCCCATTTGATGGATGATGCGTATAACTATATGCGATCGCAAGCGGAGCAAGGTAAAAAGTTTCTCTTTGTTGGCACTAAGCGGCAAGCAGCAGGTATTATCGCCCAAGAAGCTGCCCGTTGCGGTTCTCATTATATTAATCAACGGTGGTTGGGTGGAATGCTCACTAACTGGGCAACCATTAAAACTAGAGTAGACCGCCTCAAAGACTTGGAACGTCGGGAAGAAAACGGTGCATTAGATTTACTGCCGAAAAAAGAAGCATCTATGCTGCGTCGCGAAATGACAAAGCTACAAAAATATTTGGGCGGCATCAAAACAATGCGGAAAGTCCCTGATGTGGTAGTGATTGTAGACCAGCGTCGGGAATATAACGCCGTTCAAGAATGCCAAAAACTCTCAATCCCCATCGTGTCGATGCTGGATACAAATTGTGATCCAGATGTAGTAGATATTCCCATTCCAGCAAATGACGACGCTATCAGATCAATTAAATTGATCGTTGGTAAATTGGCAGACGCTATTTATGAAGGTCGTCACGGTCAGCTAGATGCAGAAGAAGACTACGAAGACTACGAAGGTGGCGAGGAAGATTACGAATACGACGAAAGTGATTACGCTGAGTCTGCTCCCGAAGGAGAAGAGGGAGAATAAGCACAACATGAGGATGAAGCATGAACAATAAAAAGCTCACACTTCATACTTCATCTTCAAGAGTTGAAATTTCATCGTTTTTCTTCCCCAGCCCTGAGTAAGATAGAAATACTCAAAACTCTTGCATAGTGTTGAGTCCTGAGTTACGAGTGCTGAGTATGATCCCAATAGCTCAAGTTTGGAGAACTAAACAACAAAAAATTGCTTGTTTCTCTATAAAAAAACGCGAGCAAAGCAAATAAGTTTCAAATACTTCTAGCCTAGATACTCAGCACTCATCACTTTTAACTCAGCACTGTTTTGGTGAGCGATTACAACTCAAGGTCAAGTTAGGAATTGAGGCAACATGGCGGAAATATCTGCAAAACTCGTCCAAGAGCTACGCCAAAAAACTGGTGCAGGCATGATGGACTGCAAAAAGGCACTGAAAGAAAATGAAGGCGATATAGAACTAGCTACAGACTGGCTACGGAAAAAAGGCATCGCCTCTGCGGGTAAAAAAAGCGATCGCATTGCGGCAGAAGGTCTGGTAGAAACCTACATTCGACCGGATGGCAAAGTCGGCGTACTCATTGAAGTGAACTGCCAAACAGATTTTGTTGCCCGTAACGATGCTTTTAAAGCTCTAGTTAAAAGTCTAGCCCAGCAAGCCGCGACTGCCGATAGTGTTGAGTCTTTGCTAGCTCAACCCTACATTGAAAATAATAACGTCACCGTAGATGAATTCATCAAGCAAACCACTGCTAGTTTGGGTGAAAACATTCAGGTACGTCGCTTTGTAAATTACGCCATCGGCGATACACCAGGAGTAGTCGATAGCTACATTCATACTGGTGGTCGAGTTGGTGTCTTAGTCGAGCTGAATTCTCAATCTGAAGCAGCTGCTAGCAACGAAGAATTCCAAGCATTGGCTCGGAACGCCGCAATGCAAGTTGCAGCTTGTCCCAATGTGGAATATGTCAGTGTAGACCAAATTCCTGCCGCATTTGTCAACAAAGAAAAAGACATCGAAATGGGCAAGGATGACTTGGCTAACAAACCAGAAAACATCAGAGAAAAAATCGTTCAGGGACGAATTGAAAAACGCCTGAAAGAAATGACTTTGCTAGACCAACCTTACATTCGCGACCAAAGTATTTCTGTAGAAGACTTAATGAAGCAAGTGAAGGCTAAAGTCGGCGAAGATATCTCAGCACGCCGCTTTGTTCGCTATATCCTAGGCGAAGGCATTGAAAAGCAAGAAAGCAATTTTGCTGAAGAAGTTGCCGCTCAAATGGGTGCGAAATAGTTCTGCGTAGTGCTGAGTGCTGAGTGCTGAGTGCTGAGTAGTGAGTAGTGAGTAGTGAGTAGTGAGTTAAAAGACTTCTACAATGCTTATGGTTGACATCAAGTACAAGTACATAAGTATGTGAGAAATGATAGAATCACTCGTTACTCAGCACTGGCTAAACGCCGCGCTACCGCTAACATAACTCAGCACTCAGCACTCAGCACTTTTTACAGACAGGTCAAGCAAATAGCCTGACCTGTATTTTATTTAAAATTTTAAAGAATATAGATGATTATTTGCCAATAATTACATACATTTGTACTATTAAGGCTCAAGTGGATAAAGATATGGCCAGAGCAATTGAGCGAATTGAACGGGATATTGCGGTGTTGCAAGAAGCGATTCAAGCGATCGCCACAGAACTCCAAAGTGCTTATACTAATTATTTAGCAGCCTTGGGTCAAGCACTACGAAAACAGTTAATTCTGGCAAGTTACCACCTATGTACCCAAGGGTATCCCGAAAATTTTCTGAAGTTGTCATTAAATCAGCGACAAAAATTACAACAAAGTATCCGCAATTTGGGTCAACAAGCAGCAGAGGTATTACTTACTCATCTGATGATTGAGGAAGATGTAGAAATAATTGCAACTTCCGACACCGTTGAAGATGAGGAAGATATTGACAGCATGGAGAATGAGGCAGATGAAGAAGTCACATCTGGCTTATTATCCTCAGATATTGAACAATCTCCTGATTCTGCTCCTGAACCTCATATTTTTGACATTTCTAACCCAATCGAATTAGCAAAATGGCAACAGCACGTAGAAGCTGAAACCCAACGCACCCTGAGAAAAGTTTCCCATGAAGCTAATTTGATCTTACAAAAAGCTGGAGTTTTGCCGCAAAAATTACCAGAACCCATTTTAGAAGCCGCCGCCGCCGCCGCCTCGGAAGCTTCAGCAGAAATGATGCCAGGGCCGCCTAACATCTTAAACTTAGTTATTGAAATTGAAGATGAGCAAGATGTAGAAGAATCCAGCTTAACCCGAATTATGACTATTAATTTGCGGTTAGGAGAAATAGAATTTGCTGATGCGACACTTGCTACTAGTCGCAAGCAAATTCGTGACATTTTAGTACAACTGAATAAACTAGGAAGAGAGTATCAAAGAAAGCAAAGGGAACGCTCAATTGCAGAAGCAGAAGCTGCATGGCGAGCTAGTTGGTATGACAATTAATAAGAGGGGACTGGGGACTAGGGACTGGGGACTGGGGAAGAGATTTGAAATTTTGAATTTTAAATGACTAACGATCAGCCAGATTGGATACGCTTACATAAAGCCTTGGCAGTAGAAGCAGAACACGGCTTTACAGACTTGGTGGGTAGACAATACCGCTTCAGTGAATTTCTCAGCCTGACATTTGGGAAATTCCCTACGAGTTTACCGCCAATGGAACGCCGACGCTGGCAAGAACTAGCAGCGCAATTTGCTAATTATCCCAATCTACAACTGAAAGAGCGTCAACATTTAATAGCGGAAACGCGGAGATATCTTTATCAACTGGAAAAAGAGCAGGGGAGCAGGGGAGCAGGGGAGCAGGGGAAAAGTTATAAATCTAAAGTGCCTAATTCTGCGCCGCTTGTAGCAGAAGTTAGCCGGAGATTAGCTCCCAAAATTGACCAAAAACTCAGTGATTTACCAGAAATAGGCATTCGTAAAGCTGATAAATTGGCGGCTTTGGGTTTGTACACCGTGCGGGATTTACTGTTTTACTACCCCCGTGACCATATTGACTATGCCCGTCAGGTGAATATCCGGGAGTTGCAGGGGGGTGAAACGGTGACAATTGTGGCTACAGTCAAACGTTGCAACTGCTTTACTAGCCCTAAAAATCAAAAATTATTGATTTTAGAATTAGTCCTCAAAGATAATACAGGCCAAATTAAAGTCGGTCGTTTTTGGGCGGGTGCGCGTTTTACTAGTCGTGCTTGGCAAGAAACTCTAAAACGACGCTACCCAGTGGGGAGTGTGGTGGCGGCTTGTGGGTTAGTGAAAGGTAGTAAATACGGCTTGACGCTGGATAACCCTGAGTTGGAAGTGTTGGCAAATCCAGGGGATAGCATTGAATCCTTAACTATGGGGCGGGTAGTACCAATTTATGCTCTCACTGAGGGAGTGATGGCGAATATGGTACGAGAGGCGGTGATTGCGGTTTTACCTGCGGCGGCGCAACTGAAAGACCCATTGCCCAAAGGTTTGCGGGAAAAGTATGGTTTGATGGAATTAAAGGATGCGATCGCTAATATCCATTTCCCTGACGATAGCGATAGTCTCAAAACTGCCCGTCGTCGCTTGGTCTTTGATGAATTTTTCTACCTACAACTAGGTTTATTACAACGTCAGCAGCAAGCCAAAGCTATCCAAACTAGTGCTATTCTCGCTCCCAAAGGACAGTTAATTGAGAACTTCTACGAAGTCCTACCATTTCAACTCACCGGCGCACAGCAACGAGTCCTGAATGATATCCTCAACGACCTGCAAAAAACTACACCGATGAATCGGCTAGTACAGGGTGATGTGGGTTCAGGTAAAACTGTTGTGGCGGTAGTGGCAATTTTAGCTGCCATTCAATCGGGCTACCAAGCAGCCTTAATGGCCCCGACAGAAGTTTTAGCCGAGCAGCATTATCGTAAGTTAGTTAGTTGGTTTAACTTGTTACATTTGCCAGTGGAATTACTGACAGGCTCAACTAAAACTGTGAAACGGCGAGAAATCCATTCACAGCTAGTAACTGGTGAATTACCCTTACTAGTGGGAACTCACGCCTTAATTCAAGACACTGTAAACTTTCAGCGATTGGGATTAGTGGTAATTGATGAGCAGCATCGCTTTGGGGTGAAACAACGGGCTTTGTTACAACAAAAAGGTGAACAACCCCATGTCTTAACTATGACTGCGACCCCGATTCCCCGCACATTGGCGTTAACTGTACATGGGGATTTGGATGTCAGCCAGATTGATGAGTTACCACCAGGACGGCAAGCTATTCAAACTACAGCATTGACCAGTCAGCAACGCACCTCTGCTTATGACCTGATGCGGCGAGAAATTGCCCAAGGTAGGCAAGTTTATGTAGTATTACCTTTGGTGGAAGAATCTGAGAAACTAGATTTGCGATCGGCTGTGGAAGAACACCAAAAGCTCAAAGAAAGTATTTTTCCAGAGTTTCAGGTGGGGTTGTTGCATGGGCGCATGAGTTCGGTTGAGAAGGACGAAGCCATTACTAAGTTCCGTGATAATCAAACGCAGATTTTAGTTTCTACTACTGTTGTGGAAGTTGGTGTAGATGTACCTAATGCAACAGTGATGCTCATTGAAAATGCGGAGCGATTTGGTTTGTCACAACTGCACCAATTGCGAGGACGGGTTGGCCGGGGTGCAGCTAAATCCTACTGTTTATTGATGAGTAGTTCCAAAAGTCCTGATGCTCAACAACGATTAAAAGTTTTGGAACAGTCCCAAGATGGCTTTTTCATTTCGGAAATGGATATGCGGTTTCGAGGGCCGGGAGAGGTTTTAGGGACTCGCCAATCAGGCGTGGCGGATTTTACTTTGGCTAGTTTAGTAGAAGATGAGGAAGTTTTATTGTTAGCAAGGCAAGCGGCGGAGAAAGTAATAGAAATAGATGCTAGTTTAGAGCGTTGGACTTTAATGAAGGCAGAGTTGAAATATCGCTATGAACGTTTGATGGGTGGTGCTATTTTAACTTGATTGGGTGTGAATTGAGGTGGAAGTTTAAACGCAGAGGGGCGCGGAGGTAAGCGCAAAGTTACGCCGAGAATTTGCTAACTTCTGTAGTCAGTTATGCTCAAATAAGCTGGAGATAGATGCTGATAATAGTAGAATTTACAGCTAATTAAAAATCATGGCGATATAGTGAACTTATATGGAAAAGTCAAAATATTGTACATTTTCCATCAAAACCTATGCGGTTAAACAAATTCCGAGTTAGGATTGTTGTTTAGCGGTGCTTTAATTCAATATCGAGTTCAATTTTTGGAATTTTATGGACAAAAGTCCACTAGATGGCAGTATCATCCTCCTCTGAGTTGGCGAGTTAGTCTCCCAACGCGGGGGAGACTATAGGAGGTAGTATCATGCTCACACAGGATATTCGCAATTCGCTCATCGATATTGCTGACTTAAACCAGCTGAAGTGGGATTTAAATCAGTCGCCACCTGTGGATGTGGGAGAATATATTGCACAATTGCCCGAAAAAAAGCGTGCGATCGCTTTTCGTTTGCTCAACAAAGATCAAGCAATTGATGTATTTGAATATTTACCAACAGAGGTTCAGGAAGAACTCATCAATTCTCTACATGATACTCAAGTGGTGCAACTTGTAGAAGCAATGAGTCCTGATGAACGGGCAGAATTATTTGATGAATTGCCTGCTGTAGTCATTAAACGGCTATTGCGAGAGCTGAGTCCAGAACAACGGCAAGCAACTGCAACTATTCTCGGTTATCCCGAAGGTACGGCCGGGCGGATCATGACTACAGAATATGTGCGGTTGCGGGAAGGATTGACTGTAGGAGAAGCCCTCAGTAAGATTCGCCGTCAAGATGAAGACAAAGAAACCATCTACTATGCTTATGTCACAGATGATAACCGTAAGCTGGGGCGGGTTGTGTCACTGCGACAGTTGTTGTTTACCTTCCCGGAAGTTTTGATTCGAGATATTGCTAGCGATCGCGTCATTAAGGTAAGAACTGATACACCCCAAGAAGAAGTCGCCCAAATCATGAAACGCTATGACTTAATCGCTATCCCTGTGGTTGACAAGGAGGAGCGATTAGTCGGTATTATTACGATTGATGATGTAGTCGATGTTTTAGAAGAAGAAGCGACAGAAGACTTCCAAAGATTGGCAGGTGCTAGCGGTGATGAAGATACTTTGTCTTCTCCCCAAGTGACTATGCGTAAGCGTTTGCCTTGGTTGTTGGGGATTATGGCTTTGTATATTGGAGCTGCAAGTGCGATCGCACCATTTCAATCTGTAATTGCAGCTGTGCCAGTATTAGCAGTAATTATGCCTATATTTTCTAATACAGGTGGTACTGTGGGCATTCAATCACTCACAGTTACTATCCGAGGTTTGGGGGTGGGGGAAGTCACACCCAAAGATACTATGAAAATTCTCCGTAAGGAAATTCTCGCAGGTTTAGGTACAGCAGTAGTTTTAGCTATAACGATGTTTGCCCTTTCGCTAATTTGGGCTAAACCCCAAGAGAGATGGGTCGCTTTAATTGCCGGAGTGGTCATGGCAACTAATACAATGGTAGCTGTAACCCTTGGGACTCTGCTGCCAATGGCTTTAAAACGCCTAAAGCTAGACCCTGCCCTCATGAGCGGCCCCTTAGTCACCACCATGCTTGATACAATTGGGTTTTTAACTTTCCTCAGTATGATTTCTGTAGCTTTGAAAGTTTTTAATTTACCAACTTAGAAAGCAGGGGTGTAGGGTTGTAGGAGTGGGAGAAGCTGTTTTTCTCCCTTGTGTACCCAGTCCCCAATCCCCAGTCCCCAATCTCCAGTCCATGCCCACATCCACTTGGAATCGTCATCACGTCCTGTCTTTAACTGACTTCACCTCGACTGAATACGATATCGTTTTACAAACTGCTGCTAGTTTTCGGGAGGTATTATCACGGCGAACGAAGAAAGTGCCAACTTTGCAAGGACAAGTGGTGGCGAATTTATTTTTTGAACCATCTACCCGCACTCGTAGCAGTTTTGAAATCGCTGCTAAACGCCTGAGTGCAGATACACTGAACTTTTCGGCTGCGACTTCTTCCATGACTAAAGGCGAGACAATTCTCGACACAGCGAAAACTTATTTGGCGATGGGAACTGATATTATGGTGATCCGCCATAAAGAGGCCGGAGTACCAAATGCGATCGCTGATGAAATGGATCGTTTAGGTGTAAAAGTTAGCGTCCTCAATGCTGGCGATGGACAACATGAGCATCCTTCCCAAGCATTGCTAGATTTATTTACAATTTGTAGTCTGATTGATCCAGCTAATCCCCGACTGGAACTATTAAAGGATAAGAAAATTGCGATCGTAGGAGATATTTTACATTCTCGTGTCGCCCGTTCCAATATTTGGAGTTTAATCGCCAGTGGTGCGGAAGTACATCTAGCTGCACCACCGACTCTATTACCTAAGTTCTTTGGTGAGTATATCTATGCAGAAGGAATAGAAGTACCTCCAGGTAAACTATTCATTCATTGGCAGTTAGAACCGGCTTTAGACAATGCTGATTTTGTCATGACATTGCGTTTGCAAAAAGAACGTATGACCGCCCATTTACTGCCGAGTTTACGAGAATATCATCAGTTATTTGGGATTACCCGCGCTAAGTTACAACTGTGTCAGCCTCATGTCAAAGTTTTGCATCCGGGGCCAGTAAATCGAGGTGTGGAAATCAGTTCTGATTTAATGGATGACCCGGAATTTAGTTTGATTCAGTCGCAGGTGACAAGCGGTGTTGCTGTGCGGATGGCGTTGTTGTATTTGTTGGGTAGCGGGAAGACCTAATCAATTCAAAATTAAAGAATTATTTACTCAGGACTCAGGACTCAGGACTTAGGACTCAGGACTCAGGACTCAGGACTCAGGACTCAGGACTCAGGACTCAGGACTCAGGACTCAGGACTCAGGACTCAGGACTCGTCCGCTTTGATTTTACCGATTTCTCCGACCCAACGACGGCGATCGCGATGTTCTAAAGTGAGAATATCTGATAAACTCCAGTGGAAATGAAAAGCAATACAGGCTACCTCCTCATCTAACATTTCTGAGGGGTAGCCAACTATTCCCCCGCTAAAGCTAACTCCACTTGAAACTGATTCTGACATTGGGGACACTGCACGGGAATGTAAGCATCACCTTGCTGATTAATGCGATTATAAAACTCTCGTAAATACGCCAAATCTTTAGAAAAAAGATTCTCCAATAAATCAGGAGTTATTTCTGTTAAATTACCCAATTTTATGATGACTCTTGATAATATCACAATCACACCATACCCAGAATTATCTTGAGCAGCGCGGTTTTTCTGCACTATAATTTCATCTTTAGCTGTAGCTAGACGCATCACACCATGACGATGTAAATTACCCTCTGCATCTACTAAACCTCTGGGTAGAATAAAATCAAATTCTGTTTGAATAATATAGTCATTAGTCATAAATTTAATTCATTAAATATTAATAGAAACTCTATACAATAGTATTCAAAAAAAGCTTGAAAAGTTCTATTCCTCATTCTTAAGATTATTGCTCTTCTAATTCATTAATCTGGCGATAAAATTGCTGTAAATAACTTAAATCGCAGGCGAAAAAGTTTTCAACTACCGCAGGTGTAACTTCGTCTAAAGCACCTAAACGAGTAATCACACGAGATAAAATAATCACCGTAGCATAAGCCGGATTTAATTTTACACGGGGGTCACGTAACGGTACAATTTCATCAATGGCTCTAGATAAACGCATTACTCCTTTACGGTGTAAATTCCCATCCTCATCAAGATAACCTTTAGGTAAAGTAAATTCAAACTCAGTTTGTAACATTCAATATTAAACTCAAGAGCATAAAAATTAACTGACTTTAACTCGTTTCAATTCTTCAACTACTACTTCTATCTCCTCAATTTCATGTTCACTACCATCAGCTTTAACATCAGAAATTATATAACTACTAGGCCAGGCATTTTTAAATTCTAATCTAAACTTTTCTTCAGCCGCTTGGTTGTAAAGCACTAAAGAACCATCGCGTCTTTGCTCACTCCAATTTCCTTCTTGGATAGCAGTTAACCAATTCCACATAGTCATAGAAATAGTTAAGCCACGGCGTAAAATTATGTTGGAATAAGTTATATTACCAGGAATTTTAGTGCGGACAATGCGACCATTAGCATTTCCGGCTTTACCCCAAGTTTGAGGTGTAACTTCTGATATTTCTATGACTTCTTGTGTAGTTTTAAACCCTTGACATTCCATAAAGTAGCCATCGATAGGTTCTTGGCTACCAGCAAGTTTTAATTCTAAATAAAAACGGCTATTAGTCAGGATTTCTGGAAAATCCGCCATCATTAATTACCTAATATTAGAACAAGGCAAAAGTAAAAATTACATCAAATAGGGTATGTTAAGGCGTGAAAATTTGAGAGTTACAGATAGTAGAAGTTAGCCGTAAGTAACGCACCGCATGATTGTGGTGCGTTACTCAGCACTCAGCACTCAGCACTGTTTACTTTTTGCGCTCAAAATAGGTGAAACCTACCGTAACTGTTTCTGTTAGTAAATCACCAGAACCGGCTGAAAAATCACTTGTTGCGTAGCTAGTAGGAAAGATATCTGTGAATTCGTACTGCACTTTTTCTTGTTCACCATCATAAATAGAGATTTTCCCTAATTTACGATTTTTACGTCCCTCTGCTTTACCTCCTGAAAGAGCTTCAGCATGACATTTATTATACCAGTCCAGCAATTGTTTAGATTCAGCAGTTGCGACACATTCGATAGTAATCTCAGAACATTCTACGCCACCAATGGTAGCTTGTGTTTGAGTTTTGCCATCTTTGGTAACACCGATAGGTGCGTCTCCACCAGCAACTACCATTTTCATTTGCATCCCACTAATTTTTTGAATTAAAATCTCAGTAAGTCCATCGGCTTCCCAGTAGAACTTGGCGTTAGAAATAAACTCTGGCATAAATTAAATCTCCCAAAATAGTTTCAGAATGGTTTGGATGAATCAGCTAGATTTTATGGTCAAATTCATGTTTTTCTGTTCATGTTTTCGCAAGTTAATGTATAAGTTTCTTCAATATAGTCATTACCATTTACGTCTAAATCCCCGATTTTATATTCAGAAGGCCAAGCTTCTTTTAACTCCCAACGCATTACCTCTTTTCCATCAGTATCATAGGCAGTAATAGAACCTGTTTTTTTACCTTCTGCCCATTTACCTTCACCCTTTTCGGTTTTAGGCATACACTTTTTAAACCAATCATACATTTTCTTGCTAGTGCTATCACTATCACCACTCATGAGGGTTGTCACCTCAATTGTGAATAGTCCTTCAAAACCAGCAGAGTTAATTTGTCGAACAGTAGTTCCACCTTTAGTAGACATTAAAGGTTTATCTTGACCTTTGACTTTAGCTTCAAATTTGACACCACCAACTTTGCTAAAAGCCATATCGGTCATGCCATCTATTTCAAAGTAAAAGTTACTGGCGGCAATCGGTTTCAGTTCGCTGGGCATATTTGCAACTCCTTAAATTAACAACAAGATTTGTTTTTGTATGGTTTTTACTAGCATTTGTTTGGTGGGGTGCGTTAGCCTGCGGCATAACACACCCTACAACTGATCAATTATTCAAAATTCAGTAACATATTCAAACTTAGAAACCTTTTAAAATTTAGATTTCTTCAATTTTGAATTTTGTTAGCGCAGCGTTAGCGAGTCATCTCCCAAAGGGAGACGCTAAGAGCGAACGAGCGTCATTTTGAATTGATATTACTGATTAGGAGACCATTGACTAAAGCGGAAGATAACAAACTCCGCCGGACGTACAGGACATACACCAACTTCGATATATAGACGACCCAACATCATAGTTTCGTGGGTGTTGATGCTAGCGTCACATTTGACGTAAAAGGCTTCCGCCGCCGTCGCACCAAATAAAGCACCTTCTCGCCAGAGTCTTTCTAAGAAGTTGCTAACGGTACGGCTGACACGCGCCCATAAATCTTGGTCGTTGGGTTCAAATACTACCCACTGAGTACCGAGTTCTACAGACTTTTCAATGTAGCTCATCAAGCGGCGGACGCTGATATAACGCCATTGCACATTGTCTGGTTCTACCAAAGTGCGTGCGCCCCAAATCCGAATACCTCGGTTGGGGAAGGTGCGGATACAGTTGATACCCAAGGGGTTGAGTAATTCTTGTTCGCGCAGGTTAGTCTCGTAGGCTAAACCGATAACACCTCTGGGTGTGTCGTTGGCTGGTGCTTTATAAACGCCACGTGTTTCATCGGTGCGACACCAAACGCCCAACATATGACCAGCTGGGGGAACGAGAATTGGTCTACCGCCGTTGCGAGGGTTGGGGACTTTAATCCAAGGATAGTAGAGAGCGGCAAATTGCGATCGCCTGTTAAATGCGCTCAACCACTGAGCAATATGTTGGGGCTTCACTTGGGTCGGGGGTACAGGCTCACCACCACCTTTGCAGGGGGGTGGGTCTAACACTACCATGCGGTTGGGAGCTGTGTTTTCGCACAAGCTGACCATTGTTTCCATAATCCCATGCACCTGATCCAGATCCAAGATGCCATCTTGATAGACGCGCATCAAGTCAGGACAAGCAATCATGGTCACTTCGTCGATTTCAAAGATACCTTGCATCCCGGTGCGATCGTCTCTTACACCCTGTACATCACGGGGAAAGCGATCGGGTGTGGAGACAACAGGGGGGGGACTTACTTCATAGAAGCCGTTAGCTGGACGGCGAGATAGGGGCTGTCCTGGTGTTTCTAGGTCTATCGCACTGACAAATTCTGACCCTTCTAAAGCTGTAACCGCATAAACACCGGCCTCAGCTTGCACTTGGGGGTTCATCGAGAGGTTGTCATACTCTTCTAGAACTTCCCCATTGCGGCTGATGGTGACTTTAAAAAATTCACCGGTGTTCAGGGGTGGTTCGGCGGCTGGGTCTGCTGGCGGAAGCGGTTCACTTTCGGTAATGACTACATTTAATCGTCCCCCCTCTGCGTTAGCATCCTCACCTTCTGCGGCTTTGATCGCCAACTGCAAAGAAGGACGATTCCCTGTGGTACGAATTTTTAGGGCTGTTTCATCGGCAGATGGTGCTTGTGAACCTGGTAATTTCGTCCCAATGCTGGCTATCCAACAACGTCCACCACCATTTAAAAACCAACCATTGACCGCAAAAGGCAAATAAGCATCAAAATCTGTATAGCCGTCAGAACCTTGTTTAGCGTAGTATTCTAGATATTCATTCCACGATGTCACCAACATCGGTTTAAATAATTCGGCATCACCGCGTATATCTTCGGTAAAGCCAATAAATCCAGCAATATTTGTACTCACGCCCTCAATGGGACGACTACCTCGATCTACTTCTTCGACGTAGACCCCAGGAGCAAAGTAATCTAATCTAGGCATAATTAGTCATTTTCCTGTAGTTGCTGAATAACGGTTCTTAGTCCTCTCTATCCATTTGCTCAGTGATGTCTGAGTAAAATTTCCTCATCACTATGAGTTAAAGGATCGCTTTGCCGATTAAAGGGAATTGTCAACGTCACATACAAAGCTGGACGTAATGGCACACCCAAAGCACTCCACAAAGCCGCAGCATCAATGGGATTAATGGCACAAACGGTCATCGACAGTTCACCGTGACCGCGTAACGCCGGAGCTAGCAACTCCTCTTGCAAACAATCGTGATGCAACAGTAGTATCAAGGCCTCTGACAGCAGACGTTGTTCCCCTAAACTGGTAAAGTCCCAAGCACTCACTAAAAAAGACACATCAAACCACCGAGGCGGCGGTAGAGGTTTTATTCCCTGTCTGGTATGTTGCTCTATGTAAACGTTTTCCTGAATGTTGTAACAATACAAATTCAGTCTGGGGTTTAGATTTTGGCTTATACCAGGGTGGCTAAAATCAATTTGCTCTGTACTAAGCAGAGAAATTCCACCAGCTAAAATTTCTGCTAAAGTCTGGGTAGCAGCTGGAATCATAGGACACAACAGCAGGGTTTCGGAGAATGCCCCCAAACGCCCCAAATCACTTTGATGAGTGTATTTGATGTCACCAAAATGAATGTGTGGTTGTGGGGATGTACTTACCAGAGTCCCTGATGCAGACCACAAAGTTGCGACTTTGCTATCTACACTAGGGGAACTTCAGTGCTTGCAGCACAAAATAAACCTTTAAATGAGGCTGGTTGGTTGATTTATAGTTTTGGGACTAAATGTTTATAGCTTAGAGATCCAGTCCGTTTGAAGTTATTAGACTTTGGTCGAGATTCTAAATAATTGTTGTAAATTTAAAAAATTCCATACCTGTGGAGTAAGCTAAAATCTGTCCGTAGTTATACAGTAAGAGTAACTATTTCTACTACAGGCAGATAATATCTGCAATGTGGTTAAGTCTGCGATGTTTCTGGCGATTCAACCGGAGAGTAAACGATGAAGGTTGCGACTCAAAAATTAACTGCTCCGACACTTCTACCTTCGTCCATGCAAAATCTACCCAATAATTTATCGGTAGTCGATGTTAGCAAGATTTGCCAACTGATTGTGCAACAGTTAGCAACTTTATTACCGACTAGGGCTGTATGGACGTTATATCAAAACTTAGATACAGGCAAACGCGAATTTGTGGCACATTCTGCTGCCATAAATAATAGTAGTTTGACATCTAGCCAATCTCAAATTATTACATATCTGCAACAAGAAAAATGGTTATTAAATGATTTATCTTTTCTTAAAGTAACTCAACTAAATTTAGTCAACGAGTATCAAGTCTATGTTTGCTGTGTAGGAGAAGAGAAGGCGATCGCCTCAGAGTACATCTTAATTTGTACAGATGAATTACTCACAACTCAACAGCAACAAGGGTTTCTAGGCAACGCTCAGATTTTGAGTCAATATTTAGCGATGTCTAAAGAGCGATCGCATCACCTTGACCAAATTAATACTTTATCTCAGGCGTGCGGCAAAATCGAACATCAACTGCGAAATCCTTTAGCATTAATTAATCTTTATGCTGAAAATCTCCGTTTAGCTTTGCCAGATAATGCTTTACAAGCACAAGCCTTAGTAATTCGCCAAACAGTCGATGAGTTGAGTGCTAAGTTAACAGACTTACTCTATTACGGGCAGAAAGCAAAATTACATATTCAATTACACAATTTACAAACAATTATTGCTGAATGTATCAAATCGTTAGAACCTAGCTTAAAAGAAAAAAATATCACAATATCCCATCCTGCTAAAGCTCTCAAGGTGAAAGTTGATAGTTGGCAGATGAAACAGGTATTTGATAACTTATTGGGCAATGCCATTCATTTTAGCCCCCCAGGTGGAACAGTAACCTGTGATTGGCGGATTTATAGAAATGAAGTATTAATAGAAATTTGCGATCGCGGTTCGGGAATTTCGGAAACAGACTTGAAGCAAATATTTAAACCCTATTATTCTCGGCGAGTCGGCGGTACAGGATTAGGACTAGCGATCGCCCAAAAGATTATTCTCGACCACAAAGGCAACTTATGGGCAGAAAATCTCCCCGAAGGCGGCGCGCAATTCTCTTTTACTTTACCGAGATAGGGAATTGGGCAAGAAAAAGTCAGCCATGCTTTTTTCCAGTCCCCAAAATTTCTTTAATTTTGAATTTTGCGAAAAGTTCTGTAGGCGGGTTTCCCGCCGTAGGAACGCCACTTGCTACAAGCCGGGAAACCCGTCCAACGCAGTGGCTCAACTTTTCAAGACGAATTTTGAATTGATTTGTCCCCAGGTCAGCTACCATGAACGCCAAAAAAGAACCTATTTCCATTCTGCTTGTCGATGACGAACCACATTTTCGGCAAGGAATACGTACCTTATTAAACTTTTATAACAACAGCAGTTATTTAGGCTTTAATGTAGTAGGTGAAGCGGCTTCTGTAGAACAAGCCGTGAAATTAACTACCGAACAACACCCCGCTTTAATTTTGTTGGATTTAGAATTACCTCCAGAAGATGGTATTACTGCTTTAATGCGGTTAGCAGAAATATCTTATAACGGCAAAGTTCTCATATTATCAGCACACCAACAAGATGAATGGGTGTTTAAAGCCATGCAAGCCGGTGCTTGGGGTTATGTTTTTAAAGACAAAATAGCCACCCAATTATGTGAAGCCATTAATACGGTTGTTGAGAACAAAGTCTATTTACCCCCAGAAGTAGCAACCGCCTTTTTTCGCTTGTTTCATTACTATACTGGACAATCTCTTGTTGCCAGTGCTGGAGTTCACCTAACTGAAAGAGAACGGGAGGTACTCAACTGGTTAGTTCAAGGAGCATCTAACGAACAAATTGCCTCTCATCTTTATATTACAGTTGCCACTGTTAAAGCTCACTTAACTGCCATATTTGACAAATTAAGTGTTACTAGTCGTACTCAAGCAATTGTTAAAGCCTTAAAGTTGGGTTTGGTTTGCCCCTAAAATAATTCGTAATTCGTAGTTCGTAATTTGTAATTCGTAACACCTCTATGCAGTGATCGGTTACGTAATACTCGCCTTCGGCTATAAGCTAGCTACGTAATTGGTTCTGAGGCTTTTAGGTGATTAAATGAGGAGAAATTCAAAACTATAGACTATGGACTATAGACTAAAGACTCATGACTATGGACTAATGACTAACGACTAATAACTAATCACCAATGAGTAATTATTTAGCCATTGCGACTGTGACGGCAACTTTGCAAAGAAGCTTGCAAGCCAGTATACAAATAGATGTAGATGGTGCTAGGGTGACAACTGTTAGACCCGATCGCCTGAATAGTGGTTCACCGGAAGCTGGTGTAAATATTTACCTATATGATATTTTACTCAATCCGGCTTGGCGGAGTGCAGATTTAAGACAACGCCATTCAGAAGAAAAGTATACCAAGCGATCGCAAACTGGTTTGGATCTCTACTACTTACTAACTTGCTACGGTAACGATGTCGAGTTAGAACCGCAACGCCTGATGGGTAGCATTATTCGCACCTTTAATAGCAAATCTAATATTACCCAAGAGGTAATTCGGGAGACGGTAGCAGATTCAACCTTGACATTTTTGGCAGATTCTGATTTAGCTGAACAAGTAGAGACAATCTCTATCACTCCCGTTGATTTGAATGTTGAAGAAATATCAAAAATTTGGTCGGTATTTTTCCAGACACCATATTGTTTATCAATTGCGTATAAAACAAGTGTTGTCTTAATTGATGCGGGTGAGATACCCAAAAAACCCCTACCAGTACGCAATCTCCAGCGTCATGTTACACCATACCAACCAGCGATCGCTCAAATCAAAGTCCAAGAGGAACTATCTCAAGTCTGGCAAACACAGCTAGCTGCAACCCCCTTGATTCTGGCTACCAGCACCTTAATCATAAAAGGCAATAAATTAAGCGCAGATATTACTCAAGTCCGCATCGGTGATGTGACGGTAACACCTCAAACAGTTACAGACAAACAAATTACTCTAAATCTCTCCTCCATACCCATAGAATCCTTACGCGCCGGGATGCAGAGTGTACAAGTTATTCATCCCCAGCAACGAGTTAGCTCAAATTTAGTCCCAATATTGTTGCGTCCAACCATCGAAGAAATCACAGTATCTAATTTAGAAGGTAGGGGAAGTGATTTGCAATCGGCTGATATCACTGTACAAGTTAATTTCACAATTGGTAAAGCCCAGCAAGTAACTTTAATCCTCACGGAACTCTCACTCACACAATTTACAGGATATTCCTACGAGCAAACCAAAAATCGGCGTAATAGTTCCCACATACTCACCTTTGCAGTCAACGACTGTGCGCCAGGAACTTACCTAGCGCGTTTAGTAGTAGACGGTGCGGAAAGTCTCTTAACAGTCGATACAGATTCTAATAGTTCGACTTTTGAGCAGTATATCGCCCCTGTTGTAGTCATTTCCTGAGCATTCATTATCTCTACTCAGCCTAGAATGAAAGTGTTCACTCAGCCATAGCATCATGAACAGCCAATCTTTGTACACTGTCACCGATGAAGAACTAATGCTGATGAGTTCGCAAAATCCAGAACTCCGTTTTGAACGTAATGCTGATGGAACTATAGAAACTATGCCACCAACCGGGGGAATTTCTGGCAATCGAGAGATAAAAGCAGGTGCTTATTTACTAGTTTGGGTAGAAAGTCAGGATTTAGGCGAAGTTTTTGGGACGAGTACAGGTTTTAGATTAGCAAATACTGCGGTGCGATCGCCTGATGCTGCTTTCGTAGCTAAAGGACGCTTACCAGAAAATTGGGATCACCAAGAAGATGGATTTATCAATCTAGCACCCGACTTTGTAATTGAAATTCGTTCAAAAAATGACAGCTTGACAAAACTCAAAACCAAAATGGCAGAATACATCACCAATGGTGTGCAATTGGGATGGTTAATTGATCGTCAAAATCAGCAAGCTTTAGTTTATCGTCGTGATGGTTCGATTACCTCGTATCCAGCCACAACAATTTTAAGCTGTGAAGATATTTTACCTGGATTTACATTGCCTTTAGCAAAACTATTGTAAAGGAATTATTGCTGATGACGCTATCAAGTCAGGTATACTCTCACCTTTCCTTGGATGAGTTTTTGCAATTACCAGAAACTAAGCCAGCTAGCGAATATATCAATGGACGCATTTATCAAAAACCAATGCCTCAAGGAAAACATAGCAGGATTCAAACTGAGTTATCATCTAAAATTAATCAACTTGGTACATCTCAAAAGATAGCTTTAGCATTAACCGAGTTACGCTGTACATTTGCTGGACGTTCCTTAGTTCCAGACATTGCCGTATTTGAGTGGTCACGCCTTCCAACTGATGAAGATGGAGAGATTGCCAATAGGTTTGAAAGTTACCCAGATTGGACTATTGAAATTTTATCACCAGACCAAGCTCCTAATCGGGTAATTAATAAAATTATTTTCTGTATTAATCATGGTACAAAATTAGGTTGGTTTATTGACCCAAATGATAAATCGGTGTTGGTATTTCAACCAAATCAGTTGCCAGTAGTGAAATATGATACTGATATTTTAACTGTTCTTGATGTATTAGGAGAATGGCAAATAAAAGCAGCAGATATTTTTAGTTGGTTGAAAGTGAAATAATTAAACTGACTATACGGTTAATTCAGAGTTATTAGCAGTAGCAGTAACGCTACTATCTGTCTTATCAACAACAGTAACGGTTAATTTTAATCTCAAGTCTATATTTTGCTTTGCGATCCGCAGTGAATCAAAGCATTCATCAAAAGGAATCTTGCTATCAGGCTTTATAGAACCCATTTGGGATCTATGAAGTAGCTAACCGTTTGAGCATAAGTCTGACAAAGCAGAGATGAATTTTAGTCGTCGCATTCGCCAAAGTTCTTTCAAAATTTTTGACCAAGCTTTTACAGCGTTCCATCCAAGCATTACTTCTTTCAATGACCCATCTGGCTTTAACCGGCCTCACTTCTTGCACCTGGAAAACTGGATGTCAAAACCATGACTAAGTGCAAGGGGAGT
Source organism: Anabaena sp. UHCC 0399 (assembly GCF_034931465.1). NCBI lineage: Bacteria > Bacillati > Cyanobacteriota > Cyanophyceae > Nostocales > Nostocaceae > Anabaena > Anabaena sp. UHCC 0399. The sequence goes on from NZ_JAYGGZ010000026.1 coordinate 56,772, forward strand.
TAGCCGTTAAATGTCAAGTAAAAGTAGATACACAACTATATGAGGAAAAATAGACTCAAGGGCAGTTTGTGCAGCCTGACCCCAATCAGGTGGTGATGTTGAGTGAGTATGTAGATAAGTCCAATGAGCGATGAGATAAGCGGACAGAGAAAGAATCAGCCAGCGATACATACCCAGTAAAGTTCCTTGCCCAAAGCGATGCAAACCAAAACGATGCTTTGCGGTTTTAAACCAACCCTCAATTTGCCATCGACGCTTACCCCACCATTTGAGAGTAGAAGCTTTAATTGGACGGATAGACAAAACAAAACGTTTTTCTAATTTGCCGTTATCGCGCTTTAAGTAATACCAAGAAACAGTAACAGGAAACTTTAAACCAAACAAATAAATTTGTTGCCCCTGTTGATGTAAACGTCTTAGAAGTCTGCCATCGGCTAATTTACGACTAATAGATACACCTGTAACAACATGATATTTTAGACGACGCACACCTTCAAGAAATTCTATACTCCCAAAGGCTGTATCAGCTAAAATAATTGTCTGGAAGTGTTGAGTTAAAGATTGAGGTAAACGTTTAACTAATTTCAGCCCAAGTTGTGCCGGTGAAGGTGTCCCCTTACCTCTCCAAACTCGAAAATTCCTTCGCGTAGCGTCTCCGTAAGGAGAAGGGATACGCCATCTACCTACAACTAAATAAACAACAACTATATGTAGACCACGCTTGCCATTATAAACTCTAATTAAGTCACCAAATGCTGAAAATTTACCGCGCTTTTCTAAAGTTGTTAAGTCAATAATGACTTGTAAAAAAGGTTTTCGCCCTGGAGTTGATGACGATAATATCTTTAAAACTGCTTCTAATGCGTGGTGACGAATTACCCTAATCATTTTCTTTGTTGACCAAGGGTTTATGTTTAAAAATCGGCTGATTGCGCTTGGAGATTTTGTCTGGCTGTGTTCGGGTAATGGGTGTCCTTGTGCCTCTAAAAATAAAGTCAGCATCGCTTCTAAATTATCTTTCTGATACTGCGTCGGCATCAATTCTTTGAGGGTGTAAACTAAATTTTGGGCGTGGGCAAGCATTTTTCTTGCTTTTTATCAAAATACATTTCACGCCCTTTCTCTTATGTTTTGAGACAAATATGCAATCATCTCTATGCTCAGGTCAAACAGCCTCTGCATTCAGCTATCTCGCATCCTCTGTATTAATTACATCGGTTAAGTTCTTTTTGAAACAAAACCTACTTATTCGAGTATATTCACCTGCTGTTACACTTAAACAATGGTTTCTCTGGCTTGTGCGTGTGACTACGGTTGGTGCAAGAAATGAGTTACCTTTGTTTCTTTCACCCTTCCCGCAGGTGCGCCTTCCTTGGAGACTCACGTTAATCCAGTATGTCTTTAGGGAGGATATACTGCACAAATAATCCCCACCGGAGGGCTAATATATGTTAAGAAAAATGCGACTAATACATAGATCCCGGCTGAACCCCCTAATGGTCGAAATAAAGTAAATAACTGTACCTTATGTAGATATATCTCCTTGTTCCACTTCGTCTTTGGCATATATGTAGTTTTCTGGATTTGTAACTAATTAACATTTATGTTGCAATTGTTTTGGTTGTGATTTAGTTCAAAACCTTTTTAGAAAAATTCTGGTTTTAGGGAAACAATCTCTTAACAGAGAGCTTTGAAGTGTATATGTTTTTAATAGCTCAGGGCAATAATCTTTAGCAATAACCAGCAAACGCTAGATATTAACAGCCTAATTATAATAGTCAGGCATATTAGAAATGAACAGTGATAAGTCTAATGAAATGTGCCTTAGCAGCGGTTGTCAGCAGGCAGAGTCAGCACTGCAACAGAAGGTTGAGTGGCTACGACTGTTGATGGCAATAGCAACACGCATCCGCCAGAGTTTGAGTCTGGATGAGGTTTTGAACATTACTGTAACTGAAGTACGGCAGTTTCTCCGAGCAGACCGAGTATTTATGTATCGCTTTGGCCCAGACTACAGTGGCGTTGTGGTGGTGGAATCTGTTGATGAAAATTGGAAATCCGTTCTGAATGCTAAAGTCCAAGACACTTACTTTATGGAAACCAAAGGTGAGGAGTACAGACAAGGACGCATTCAAGCTGTAGAAGATATTTATATAGCAGGTCTTACTGAATGCCACTGCAATTTACTTGCTCAATTTCAGGTCAGGGCCAACTTGGCAGTCCCTATCTTGCAAGGAGAAAATTTGTGGGGATTATTAGTTGCCAACCAGTGTACGGCACCTCGACAGTGGCAGAGGTGGGAAATTGAATTGCTTGAGCAATTGGCAACACAAGTAGGCATTGCCATCCAACAATCTCAACTGCATGAGCAGGTACAATCCGAACTTGCTGAACGCAAGCAAGCGGAACAAAAAATTAAAGAACAAGCTGCTCTACTTGATATCACTACTGACGCAATTTTAGTCCGAGATTTAAAAAGCAAAATTTTATTCTGGAATCAAGGTGCCGAGCGTCTCTACGGTTGGCAAGCTGATGAGATTTTGGGACACAACGCCGAAGAGCTTTTGTACAAAGAAACTTCACCGCAACTAGAAGCGGCTCGTCAAGATGCCCTTAACTGTGGCTCATGGCAAGGTGAGTTAGATAAAGTAACAAAATTTGGTCAGTCCATTATTGTCGAAAGCCGCTGGACACTAATGTATGATGAAGCGTCCCAACCAAAATCTATCCTTAGTGTTGACACTGACATTACTGAGAAAAAACAGCTTCAAGCCCAATTTCTCCGTACCCAGCGTTTAGAAAGTCTCGGCACGCTAGCTAGTGGCATTGCCCACGACATGAACAACATCTTAACACCAATTATGCTTTCGGCTCAAATGTTAACGCCTAAACTGACTCATTTCGATGCGCGGCATAAGCAAATGCTCTTAGTTATACAAGATAACTCTAAACGTGCAGCTGATTTGGTCAAGCAAATTATGACATTTTCACATGGTTCTCAAAAACAGGGCGTTTCTTTAGAAATAGAACCTTTACTGTTGGAAATTGAGCAAATCGTCCACAGCACATTTCCGAAATCTATCCAAATTAGGAAGAATCTACCCAAGCAAAACCTCTGGACTATCAAAGCAGATTATACTCAAATTCATCAAGTATTAATGAACCTATGCGTCAACGCTCGTGATGCCATGCCCAAAGGTGGCACGCTGGAGATTTCTGCAAACAACTTCTTCGCTGATGAAAACTTTGCCAGGATGAAGTTGGATGCTAGGGTTGGACTTTATCTGGTCATTACTATAAAAGATACAGGATTTGGTATTCCTCCACACATTTTAGAGCGCATTTTTGAACCCTTTTTTACAACTAAAGAATTGGGCAAAGGTACAGGCCTAGGTCTTTCTACTGTGATTGGCATTGTCAAAAAATACGGTGGGTTTATTAGCGTGGAGAGCGTTGTAAGCGAAGGCACTCAATTTCAGGTGTACTTGCCCGCTTTCAAGGAAAGCATAAACCAACAAGCAGAAACTTCTCCTTTACCCGACGGCAATGGAGAATTGATTTTAGTTGTAGATGATGAAGCTGCCATTCTGGAGATTACTAAAACTTCCTTAGAAGACTCCAACTATAGAATTTTGACTGCTAGTAATGGCATTGAGGCGATCTCATTATATGCCGAACACAAGAATCAAATCAGCATGGTATTAATGGATATAATGATGCCCGGTATGGATGGGTTAACCGCTATCAGTATCATGCAGCAGATGAATCCACAAGTCAAGATTGTTGCTATCAGCGGCATCTCAATGAGCAGCCAGGTTGCCGCATCTGCTAAGGTCGATGTCAATGTTTTTTTGCACAAACCTTACACTATCAGCCAATTATTATGTGTTATTAATAGCCTTTTGAACTCTGCGATTGAGATTTCATAATTTCACTATAGAACCCATTTGGGATCTATAGTCAATATGAATTGTCAACATTTCAATCAGCCCTTGGTCATCAGAAATATTCGCCTGGGTACAGTGAGTAAAAAAGGGAAAGCCGAGAATATCTACAGCTAGATGCCTTTTTATACCGTTTGTGGACTTATAAAAACAAAACCCCTTGGTTTCAATACTAGCGTTACAAGTATTTTTGACTGCTTGGGAATCGATCATGATCAAGGTAGTCCAAACAGGCTTTCTTCCTTCTTTTTCTCGGATTCTTTGATGTAAAATCTCCATGATATCCTCGATAAATCCATCACTTCGCCACTGCTTGTAATGCCAAAATACTGTGGAATAGGGGGGTAAATCCTTCGGTAAATCAGCCCAATTACAGCCATTTTTCAGCTGGTAAAAGTTGCCATCTAAAATTTGTCTTTTACTCCATGTAGGTGGACGAGTCAGCTTCTTTTTAGGTAATAATGGTTCAATAATTAACCACTCTTCATCTGTTAACCTGCTTAAATACACGAGTAATAAAAAATACTGTTATTTGAACAGTATACTAGATCCCAAATGGGTTCTATATACCTGAACTTCTCGCGGTTGTGCTTCCATAATTTAATTTTAAAGCTGCGGCGATCGTACTGTTTTTTACAAGCTCATACTTTACGTTGACAAGCGTTATCCATCATTTCTTTTGCCAGTGGATGATAACCATTGTTATTTAAAAATCCTAAAAGCGACTCTCTTACCTGATAACTAATAGCCTCACCTGTTGTCACTAGCCTAGCAAAGTGTTCACAATTCCATCCTAAAATACCATAATGCCATTCTTTAAAAAGTTCGTAAGCAATTAAGCATCTAGCTAAAATTTCCTCTCTATCTAATAATTTTATATGTTTGGCTTTCTGAGCATCTTTAGGAATAAGAAAAACAGCAAAACCATTACCACCAAAATTAAAAGCATAGGTATCAGAAATAGTTATGTGGTAATGCAGTAAAAAATCTGTGCCGCTTTCTCCATGATAAATAAGCAATCCTGCATTAGCACTGTCATAGTCAACATGAACATTAAATTGACTGATAATGTTATCTATTTTGGGAGAAACGACTATAGTATTGGCAATAGAGCTTAAATTGGTGTATTGAATATTCAGAAGTGATAACCATTCTTTGGTTGACTGAGGGCGACTCTCTGGTTTTATCTCCATGCCCTTTATAATTGCTTGATTCACTTTATCGCTAATACTTGGATTAATATTTTTCGGTTGAGTTAACACATTACCAATAGCTCTGAGCGGTGCTATTGTGGGGATTTCACCAGTTAATAAAGAATATAATGTTGCTGCCAAGGCATAAACATCTGTGTAAGCACCCCGTTTTGTTCTTTTGTCATATTGCTCAATTGGCGCAAAACCATCAGATAACATTTGTGTGTGAGTCTGCGTCAAATTCGGGCTAAACTCACGGGCAATACCAAAATCAATTAACACAGCTTCTGTTTTACCAGAACGCAGCATTATATTTTGTGGCTTGATATCCCGATGCAGTAGTCCATTATTATGAACCACTATCAACGCTTCACCAATCTGCTGAATGTAACGCAATGCTTCCGCTTCTGACAAAACGCCTTGATTTTCTACCCGACTCGCTAAATTTTCTCCATCGATGTATTCCATCACCATGCACCACAAGTCACCCTCTTGAATTACCTCATCAATTCCGACAATATGGGGATGGTTACATTTCGCTAGTTTGATTGCCTCATTTAAAAAATCTTGCTGAAACTTGGCAAAGTCGGGACGGCGTTGCACTTGATCATTCAAAGTTTTGATCACAACCAAACGTCCATAATTATCTTTGGCTCGATAAGTTATACCAAAGCCACCTTTGCCTAATTCGTGTTCGAGAGTGTACTTACCACCTTGCAATTGCTGCCCTGAAGCCCAAGCCATTGTTCACCAGCTAATAAACTTGGTGTTAATTTTTGCACATTTGTTAAATAAATTTCCTGAGACAAGTTGATGACCGATGTTTATGTAAAGTAGAAACCTACTAAATTCCACAGGCAGCCTGATTTTATCAACCTCAGCCACATTTACAAAGACCTGTAGAATTGTGACAATTACGCTAGAATTATTAAAGCTTCTTTACAGAATTTGCTGATCATCCCCAATTCTGTTAAAACAGCCTAGACCAAAATGTAAATCGTAAAATTTCCCCTAGACTTCACTAAAAAGCTTCTATGACGCTCCCAATTCGCAACGTCGCCATTATCGCCCACGTAGATCACGGCAAAACCACCCTGGTTGATGCACTCCTCAAACAATCCGGCATTTTCCGCGAAGGCGAAGACGTTCCGGACTGCGTCATGGACTCCAACGCTTTAGAACGAGAGCGGGGCATTACCATTTTGTCGAAAAATACAGCTGTTCGCTACAAAGAAACACTGATCAATATTGTTGATACTCCTGGACACGCTGACTTCGGTGGTGAAGTTGAGCGCGTACTCGGCATGGTTGACGGCTGTCTGCTGATTGTCGATGCCAATGAAGGCCCCATGCCCCAAACCCGCTTTGTGTTGAAAAAAGCTTTGGAAAAAGGCCTGCGCCCCATCGTTGTTGTTAATAAAATTGACCGTGGCCAAGCTGACCCCCACGTTGCTGTGGATAAAGTATTGGATCTGTTCTTGGAATTAGGTGCAGACGAAGACCAGTGTGATTTTACCTATCTGTTCGCTTCCGGTATGGGCGGTTATGCCAAGGAAAGCTTAGAAGCAGAATCGGTAGATATGCAACCCCTGTTTAATGCGATTCTGCAACACGTTCCACCCCCAGTAGGCGATATCAACAAGCCTCTACAATTGCAAGTCACAACCTTAGATTATTCTGAATATCTGGGACGAATTGTTATTGGCAGAATTCACAACGGTACAATCCGCGCTGGACAGCAAGCTGCTCTAGTTACAGAAGATGGCAGCATTGTCAAGGGCAAAATTACCAAGTTGATGGGATTTGAAGGGCTGAAGCGGGTAGAGATGGAAGAAGCTACCGCAGGTTATATTGTGGCGGTGGCTGGTTTTGCTGATGCTTACATTGGCGAAACAATTACTGACCCCAACGAACCCCAAGCCTTACCACTAATTAAAGTGGATGAGCCTACCTTACAAATGACCTTCTGGGTAAATGATTCACCCTTTGCTGGTCAAGAAGGTAAATTGGTGACATCCAGACAAGTACGCGATCGCCTATTCCGCGAACTAGAAACTAACGTCGCTCTCCGTGTGGAAGAAACCGACTCTCCCGATAAATTTCTAGTTTCCGGTCGTGGAGAACTGCACCTGGGTATCTTAATCGAAACCATGCGCCGGGAAGGTTTCGAGTTTCAAGTATCCCAACCACAAGTAATTTACCGAGAAATCAACGGTCAACCTTGTGAACCTTTTGAACTCTTGGTTTTAGACATTCCTGCTGATGCTGTTGGTAGCTGTATCGAACGCCTAGGACAACGCAAAGGCGAAATGCAAGATATGCAACCAGGAAGTGGCGATCGCACTCAGCTAGAGTTTGTCATTCCCGCCCGTGGTTTGATTGGTTTCCGTGGTGAATTCATGCGGATGACTCGCGGTGAAGGTATCATGAACCACAGTTTCTTAGATTACCGTCAACTTAGTGGTGATATTGAAGCTCGTAACAAAGGTGTGTTAATCTCCTTTGAAGAAGGCGTTTCTACCTTCTACGCCATGAAAAACGCCGAAGATAGAGGAGCATTCTTTATTACTCCCGGTACTAAAGTTTACAGAGGCATGATTGTTGGTGAACACAATCGTCCTCAAGACTTAGAACTAAATATCTGCAAAACCAAGCAGTTAACCAATCACCGCGCTGCTGGTGGTGATGAATTAGTGCAGTTGCAAGCACCAATAGACATGAGTCTAGAGCGTGCATTGGAGTACATCGGCCCCGATGAGTTGGTGGAAGTTACACCCCAATCGATTCGTCTACGGAAGATGTCGAAGAAATTGGCAAAGCGGTAAGTAAAGTAATTAATTAATTTAAAAGCCCACAAATGTGGGCTTTTTGTTTTTTACCTGACTCAGTGAGGGTTCAATATCCAATAACTAATGACTAACCGACTTATTGGCTTAACTGGGGGTATTGCTACAGGCAAAACTACTGTCGCTAATTATTTGGCGAATGTATATAGTTTACCGATTTTGGATGCAGATATTTATGCTAGGGATGCAGTATCTCTAGGTTCACCTATTTTAGATGCGATCGCACAGCGTTATGGTAAAAAAATTTTACTCCCCGATGGTAGCCTCAACCGTTCCCAGTTAGGGGAAATTATTTTTTCTCATCCCGCAGAACGCCAGTGGCTAGATAGTATCATTCACCCTTATGTGCGCGATCGCTTCCTCAAAGCAGTTGCTGAATCTTCTACATCAACAATAGTATTAGTTATCCCTTTATTATTTGAAGCTCAGATGACTAATTTGGTGACAGAAATCTGGGTGGTAATTTGTTCAGAATCACAGCAATTACAAAGATTAATTGAACGCAATCAATTAACTCCAGAACAGGCAAAAGCCCGCATCAATAGTCAATTATCTCTAGCTGAAAAAGCTGCCCGTGCTGATGTTCTATTAGATAATTCCAGCACCTTAGCAAAGTTACTCAAACAAGTAGATACGGCGGTAATTCGTAATTCGTAATTCGTAATTCGTAATTCGTAGAGAAATTTTAGATTTACTCAGAACTCAGCACCGGCTAAACGCCGCGCTACCGCTAACAGCACTCAGCACTCAGCACTCTCTACTCAGCACTCTCTACACTTTATCTTGTGGTTGAGGAACAATACCACTTTTAGATAAACCTGCATCAATTTGATTCAGCAGTTTAAAGTCTTCCTCTGGTAAAGGATAATTGCTACTACTAAATAACCCTGCACTTACAGCAGGCTGTTTTTCCAAAAATGAAAAAGCCTGGCGAAACTGCTGCGGTTCGGCTTTGATTGGGGCATCAAAATGACAGGGAATAATCCACTGAAAGTCCCAACTGGCGACTTTATCAGCCCAGTTAATAGTCTCTCTGGGTGCGCGGTTAAGAATCAATGTCTGTAATATGGGTGCGACAAATAAACGTCCATTTCCTTGGAGAGCATCAAAAGAACGCTGCCAATCATACCGCCATTTAAAGGGAAATAATCCAAAATAAGCTTTATATGACTTTTCTGGGGATTTAAAGGCATCTTTTAATACTCCCACCCAAGGGGGTACTTCTAACGCACTAGGTCGGAAATATAAGGCAAATAGAGTGATACGCTGCCATCCCTTGCGGCGATTGGCTTGATTATCGGCAACGACATCTGTAGATTGATCTTTGGCGTGAAATAGTAAGGCGTATGGATCTAACTGGATAATCGCTGGGGGATTTGCGGGTACAGAAATGACTGAATCTGTGACTAGTAAAGTATGCGATCGCTTATGTAAAAATGCTACTTCTGCAAATTTACCAGGGCCAAGGTCAATTGTATCTAATATCGCATAGTCGAACTGGTCAGTAAATGGAGCTTGGCTACTGTCTGTTGGTAATATATGAGTGCGTTTAGGAGGTAAACCCAGCCAACTGAGGGGCAAATTAAGGGGAAAACTCCACTGATTCGGAGCAACAAACACCTGTGCAGTAGGAAAGCATCTGGCAAAGGGGCCAACGAAAACTTTATGTTCTAAACCGGAAATAGTTGGCAGAATGATATATTTTACATCTCCGTGTTCTGCCACTAGTTCACTTACCAGCCGAATACATTCGGGAGTTGGGGCGACGGGTGCATATACCAAAAGTCCCCCTTCATCTAGCTTGACAACAGTCATCCGAATGGGAACAATAACGTAGAAAATCCCCTGTATCTGGTCAAAAGTCCAGATTGTGTCTTTAATAATTTCTTGCCGGAGTGTTCGCCGCTTACTGTATGGATAGAGTGGCAAAGTAAACCAGAAAGGCCAGGTAAAGTCTTTCTGATTCATTTGTTCTACGATATTTGCAAGTTCATCATCACCCACTCCGCAACTCCCCCCCATTCCCAAAACTCCAACTATTTTTATTGGAACTCCGAATATCCGAGTGTAGCAAATATTTGATGTCGTGGGAATTTTTATACTCCTGACTAAAAGACGTGATCTACTAGAACAGACTCAACGGGAAATTGACGCAATGCTATGAGAGAAATAGCCAAGCAAATATTCTATGAAAAAACTGCTCAAACGTATCAAAGCACTGATTAGGAAAATCTTTCAGCAGTTTTCATCCACTCTAGAACCAAGTCCCCCTCCAAGTTATCACTCACCAGAAACTTGGATTCCTCCCATTCCTCCCGTTCCATCTTTCGCTCCTCAGTGGGAGAACGGGTTGGTACTGGTTTGTTCACAGTGTACAGTAGAGCAATTTGCAGGAAGTTCCCATCGAATTAACAGAAGTATCACAGCCACAGAAGAGTTACAAAACTGGCTGAAATCTCGCCTAAAATTTGATGGATTATGGGGAAAATATCGAGTTATCAGCACCAGTTGTTTGGGAATTTGTCCCCAGTCACGGGTTGTAGTGGTTTTGCGTAATCATCTGGTGGGACAGCAATGCTTACTTGTCGATCCTCAAAGCGATCGCGAAATTCTCTACTCCTATATCAAGCAGATGAATCAGTGATGGTATTTCAATTCGTAATTACAATAAATGTAGCCTGCGGAGGCAGGCTTGGTACTTGTAGCTGCGATTTCTAATTGTCCAGCATTTTGGCGATTCTATCTCAGGAAGCCTTAGCTTCTAAAGACTTGAGCAACTCAGTATTCACGCCAGATTCACGAGTTAGGGCAATTTTGCCAGTGCGAGCAATTTCCCTAATCCCAAACTTTTGTAGCACCTGCACGATCGCCACCATCTTACCAGGATCGCCCACAACTTCTAAAGTCAGGGAATCTTCTGCTACATCTACTACACGCGCCCGGAAAATCTGAGCTAGTTCGATGACTTCGGAACGGTTGCTGCTAGTAGCGTTCACCTTCAAAAGCATCAATTCTCGCTCTACACAAGGGGTTTCTGTAATATCCTGCACCTTGAGGACATTGACCAACTTGTATAGTTGCTTAGTGAGCTGTTCAATTACGCGATCGTCCCCAGGTACAACCATCGTAATACGGGAAACTCCCCCTTGCTCACCCGAACCAACTGCTAGGCTTTCGATATTAAAGCCGCGACGCGCAAACAAACTAGCAATGCGGGAGAGAACCCCCGCCTCATCTTCTACCAAAACTGAAAGGGTATGTTTCATCTTTGCCAACACAGACTCAGACAGCTATTGCTAACGCAAACATTAACTAATAGCTACCTTACACGTACTGCTTACTAGGTTAATAAATATAAGTCTTGTCCCTTATTTTAAACTCAATACCTGCACCTCTTCTATTCTTTTCTAGCAAAAAGTTAGGTCTACATCATACTGAAAGCATATGTTTTGGCGAGTGCATCTCTTGTTGTAGGCAGATGTGCATGGGTCACAAAATTCATATGCTGTGGATATGATTAACCCTATGTAGTTTCAGGAGGACGACATTTATGAGTTGGCTCAAAAGAATTTTTGGTATGGAAAAACCCCAAAATGCCCAAGTAAATCCCTCCTCTCAAGTACCGCAAGCGGCTACTTCCACTGCTACTCAATCAATTCCACCAGAACGTTTGGGGTTGAATGGAGAATATGACCAAAGTGGTTTAGCAAAGCGGGTAGCATTGGCATTTGACCAAGATGCACAATTAAACAGTATAGATTCCTTGTGGGTTGCTCAGACTGCTGGGACTGTAGTTTTCAAGGGCAAAGTTCCTAACCAAGAAATTCTCAACAAAATGAGGTCTGTAGCCCAGAATGTACACGGTACTACATCTGTTGATACTGCTCAAGTTACCATTGGCTAGTTTAAGAAGGTGACAGGTGACAGGTGAGCCAGCGCGGTCTTGGGGGTTTCCCCCATGAGCGACTGGCGAACCCGAAGGGTGACAGGTGACAGTGACACGTTATATCATGTCCGCTTCATTCCTGACGAAACCCGAAAAACCCCAACCCTCCCCTTACGAGTCGTGATGAGTAAAGCCCCCGTGTTTCTAATCGGGGGAGATCAGTATTTCATGAAATTACCTCTCTAGCTTTTCTTCTCTCTGCCTCTTCTGTGTCCCTGCGATTTCTTTCTAACCAGTGGACAATACTAGTTGGTAATGCTTGCTTATTTCTACTATTTGCATCAATACAAACGTGCCGAGTAATTGCTTTAGCAACTACTACCTCAGCCAAGGTGATTTCATAAGTTATTTCAAACTTTTCTGTACCAATTTTTTGTGGCATTAAGTTAACTAATAACTTATCTCCGCAAAATATGGAGCGAAGAAAATCTACACTAGTGTGAACGATAGGAAAAGCTACCTGGGGATTAGTAAAAAAATCTTTGAGATTGATACCTGATGTTCTGAGAGATTCTTCATAGGCTTCATGACAAATGCTCAGAATATTGGCGAAGTAGACTACACCCGCAGCATCTGTATCCTGAAAGCGAACAGTGCGATGATAACTAAAAGACATAAATAAAAATCAAAAATCAAAAATCAAAAATAGCAGGCTTGCTGCCTGCTCCATCATTAATTTTACTGTAATGTCAATACAAATTACTTCAATGGGGAATATATATCTTTGGATGTAGGATTGAGGTAGGGACGCTGTAAATCGATGGAGTGATCTTGGAAATGTTGATGAATGGCTTTCATTCTTTCTTCTACGGCATTCTTACCTTTTTGCCAAGTTTCTAATAAGGCATTAGCTAAGATTTGACAACGATTCATCCCAAAACTTTCTTGTGAAGCAAATTTTTGATTTGGTTCTTCCGCAAGTCCTAATCCTGGTGCTAAAAACTTGGTGAATAGGGGGATCTCTGGCTGAAAATAAGCTTGATTTTCTTTATAAACGACTTGTAAAATTTTGTGAATTGCCTGATAGTCGCGACTTTCAAAGTAGAGTACGCCAGAATCGTAGCGTTCATAGGTACTGGGGTTGTAGAGAACTTGAAAGGTAAAAGGAATAGTATTGGTATTAAGTTGCTGGGTTAAACTGTCCATCAGTGCGATCGCGCCATCTACGGTAAAGTTGAAATAGATTCTCCCAGTGCCTAAATTTACATCAAGATTGCCTTGTTGTTCTTGTCCCACATCACTCACAGCTAGGTAATAGCCATTTTGCAAGCGATTCTTCGGCATCCAAATCGCTACTGATTCACCAACTTGAGCAGATTTTTTTCCAGCTTTGAGGTGACAATCTGGCTCGATATATAAGGTTAAACCATCTTTAATTACTGCCATACTACCATCAGGTTCTTTTCGCAGCACTTTCCAACTGGGGTCAAAATAACCTTTACCATTATTGCTAGCTTGCAGTTGTTCATAAAATTCCCAATCAATACCCACAACAGAATTAGTTGCTAAATTTTGTGGGAGTTGGTAATTACTATTACTACTATCAACTGCCAAGCTGCTTTGCAAAACCCCGTTATAATAGATACCGTAAATAAAATTACGTAATAATAAATTGAGATATTTATGTTGTAGGGTAGCCGAATTTTGCTGAAATCTATCTGCTACTTTAGTTGGTAAAGCAAAAGGCTGGTAATTAGGATGGTAGATACAAAAATTCGGCTCAATTTGGATATTAGTAGCAATATCTATTAAGGAATTTAGCATTGTTTTAGCAGAGTAATTTAGCATTAATCAATTGAAAGTTCAGACTTAACACCTACAAAGTAGAGTAATCAGATTTGATTGTTGAAACCCACCCTAAATTAATTAATTCTAACTTCGTCCTTCTATTTAGCAGCCACGCAAGCGAGTTTTTTCATAATACAGGCGAACTAGTTGTTTCTCTTTTTCTGGTTGTGGTATTGTATTCATTGTACCTATAGAACTTACAACTGCTGACTCATCAACTCCCAAAATACTGACTATAGATTGCTCAGGCTTAGTTAGAATATTTTTGGCTAATTGTAACTTATAGATATCAGAATTATCAAAGCGCTTGCAATTTTTTATCCTGTCTCGAATTTGATGAATTAATGCCAATCCTGTAAATTTGATAACTCGTACCAAAAAATCACAACTATAGTCTAAAATCATGGGAAAAGTATTTAAATAAGCCTGTAATAAGGCTACTAATGATGGTTGAATATCTTCTAATGGAGTCATAGCTAATTGTAGAGATTCTTCTAACCCCAATGTTCCATCTATCACTAAACTAGAAAGCCAAACTTCTAAATAACTAGCTAACATAGTTCCCAAATCAAAGGTAGGATCTCCCCATCCACAGGCTTCCCAATCAATTAATTTTACCAAGCAGTTATCTAGCTGATTCCATCGAGAATGAATTAATACGTTATGCAAATTTAAATCGTTGTGTGTCAAGCAACAAGGATTCCATTCATAGGCTAAATCAGCAATTGCAGCTTCTAAACTCTCGTAGCGTTGATAGAGTTCATAGAATCGCTGTGACTCGCTGGGAACATGACTAAAAATCTCTGGAGTAATCGATTCTATCCCTTGGGCTGGGTTGTAAAAGCTATAGCGAAACTGTCCTTGGGGTGCAGTCGCCATAAAATCACGGTATTCCTTACCTTGGAACGTAGCGCGGTGTAGGGACGCTAATGTTGTCCCAATGGCTGTAGCAATCTCTACAGGGAAAATATTATTCTTTTGATAAAAATTACTTAAATCTAGATATTCACTGAGATAGCTACGCACCAGGATGGAGTTTTCTTCATTGAAATGTAGCACTAATGGTGCGATCGCAGAAATATTACCTAAAACGGGAAACTGCTGAAGTAACTGCTGAAAAAGCCATTCGTTAAATAATTCGTGGGAGATTCCATCAGTTTCATGCTTAAGTTCTTGCTTAACTAGGAGTTGGAAATTATCTCCTAGCTTCACCACTAAATTCCGATTTTTTTTGTTAGTTTCTGGCAGTTTAAAAGTCTCGAAAGTGCTATCCACTAAGCTACACAGCCCTGCCGTGTGCAGATACTGGATAACATTGTGAGAAGATAGTGGTGATAACATATATTATTTCCTAGTTCGTAAGATTGGCGATAAATCTTTGAATTTTAGGCTTATTTTGGCTTTAGAAATTGAGGTAGATAACAACAATTATTTATATATCAATGCCTTTTTAATCTACCTATATTAATATCTCATCTCTTTGATTCAAACCTGCCAATATGGCAAAAATTACCTTTATTTTTACTTTAATTTTTTCTTTTTTCCCTACTAAATCTTTATACGTTATGTTCCTATTCTCTCAAAATAAATAGATGTCATTCAATTGATATTTTTAATCAAATATCATTGAGTTTCTATGATTTTTAACCATAAATATATTTGAATTTTATTAAAAATAATACGCTACCAGCTAAGTAAGTAACACTCAAAAATAAAACCTATTTAAGGCTTGTAATCTTTGCCTACAGGTAACTAATGATTTATCTAATACCCAAATTATAGTTTTACAATAGCTTTAATAGTGTATTATCTTTTACATAAATATTGGTTTATAAATAATAATTAATGATGGAGTTTTAAATTTATGCCTTTCGTGTGATTTAATCAGTATCTAGAACAAAAACTGTCTCACGATAGATGTAAGTAAATGTTATGAGTTTCTCCACTAGAGATTATTTTGGTTTTTCATATGTCATTTTGATTGTGCAGTAGACAGATCAAGCATGACCTCTCTAATACTTGGTTTATATTACGTATTATTTTTAACGTAAATTTGCTATACGCGTAAAATTAAGGTGATTACTCATAAAGAAGGCTACTTAGTATCTCAGAGATACTCAATGCCATGAATATGACACAGGGTATTATTTTTATTTATCATCACGAAGTTTAACAAACCGGATATTTATGTAATTTTTGGGCATGGGGAGTTAAATCAGTGAACAGTTACCAGTCCTTGATAACTGTTCACTGATTCTTAGCGAAGCGGCGAGTAATGACGGGATGGAGTTTTCCGCCAAATTTCACAAAAAAATCTTTTCTAGCTTTTGTTCTGGTGTAGAGTAATATAAATGTACTATTAAGAGGTGAACAATTGCTACCCAACAGTAAAAAGCTGCCTTATCATGATTGTCAGTGCCAGCATACCTAAAATAGTCATTAATCCAGCTGGCATGAATTTGCGTGTTTTAGCCAATCTTAAAGCAAAGAAAATGACTAAAGCAGCAGTGATGCAAGTTGCTAAAATCAAAGCCCAGGCTTGTCCTTGGAGTTGCAAGTAAGCGGCAAAAACTAATAGTGAACCGCTAATTATACCACTGAGGAGGGAAACTTGACTATTCGCCTGAAAGTAGCCAATAATGCCACCAACAATCGCTAACATACCATAGGCGATCGCAGCAATTATACTTAAATTCATGGTTAAACCCTATGTAGATTTTGATTTTGCTACCAAGCCCAGCAGACAATTAACCATAAGCTACATTACCCCTGTTGATTGACGGATAATCCAGCCATGCAAACGGCCAGCAGTTCTTCCTATGCCCAAGTTCAACTTCTCCAACGCCAAGCAGCGTCACTTTTACTTTATCAATCTGTCCTCCAAGACGAAGTAGGCATTGCCTTTTTAGAATTGCTGCAAGCCATCCGCTACAGTGATGCTGATGGCTGTCGTTGTTTGCAAGCTTACGGCGGTTACTTTCACGCCTTAGCCGATAAACAGCAAACTTGGGAAGACTACCTCATTACCCAAATTCTCATGGCGGAAAATCCCTTCACGAGACTTGCCCAACAGCGAGACTTTCAAGATTTACCCCCAGCTTTAGTAGCAGCAGCCCAGCATGATTTACAACTCTTACAAAGCCTTTATGAATGTAGCAGTGCTATTTTGAGTGAATGGGTGCAAAGTGTAGCACATTTAGCGGTGTCTCCTGTGGTGTGGTACGTCGAACCAGATGACACAGCTATACAAGCAGGATTAACATTTTCTCTGCACCATTCAGAACACTGGGCAAATGTAGTAGAAGATGTAGCAAATTACTATCGGCAATTTGGTACAGGGTTATTTGCCCAATATCGGGGATTACGCTGGCAAACTGGGCAACTTATCGGGATACCTTACCCTGACACAGTGAAGCTGAGTCATCTTGTCGGGTATGAGTCTCAAAGAGATGCCTTGATTAAAAATACAGAGTTTTTGTTAGCGGGTGAAGTGGCACTGCACGTATTACTTTATGGTAGTCGCGGCGCAGGCAAATCTTCCTTAGTCAAGGCTTTATTAAATGAATATACCCACCGCCATCTTCGTTTACTAGAAGTGGCAAAATCGGATTTGCAGGATCTACCAAATATTGTAGAACAGTTGCGAGGCTTGCCACAGAAATTTATTATCTTTGTCGATGATTTATCCTTTGAAGAAGATGATGATGCTTTTAAAGCCTTAAAAGTGGTTTTAGAAGGAAACTTAACTGCCAGACCACAGAATGTAGTTGTATATGCTACTTCTAATCGTCGCCATTTGATTCGGGAATTTTTTGGCGATAGACCGACCCCCAAAGATAACAACGAAATCCATGCTTGGGATACGATGCAGGAGAAACTTTCGTTTAGCGATCGCTTTGGTTTAACTTTAACCTTTGAGTCCGCCGATCAAAAGACATATTTACAAATTGTGCAACATCTCGCATCACAAGCTGAAATTAACATCAACCAGCAAGATTTAGAATTTCAAGCCTTACAATGGGCTACACGTCATAATGGACGGTCTGGAAGGACAGCACAGCAATTCATTAATTATTTAAAAGCAGAGTTATCACTATTTGGAGAAAATAACAATAAATTAGACATCAAATCATAAAAACAAAGGAATTACGTTAGCATAGCGTGGCATAACCCATGAAAAATTGCCGAACTTAGTAAATTAGCACAATAAAACCAAACTAACTAATATATGAATAAAAATAAACTAAGTACAGCATTTCATCAACTCGTAGCGAATTCTCTGCGTACCTGCCCGACCCTCTGCGTTTAAATTTCCCCCCTCAATTGGCAAAGCTGTACTAAGCTAAAAACCTCCTGTCTCCTGTCCTCTGCCTTATGCCTCAAAAATCAGCAATATGCAGCCAGTCATGTTCAGTAATCGATTTATCTTAGGCATAGTTGCCTTTAGTGTCAGTTTTGGTCTTAGTCTAGTCCCCAAATGGGATTTTAACCAAGCTTTCTTCACTGGAGTAATCACCGTAGTTGCTACCTATTCAGCAGCCTTGTTCGTAGATAGGCGGCGGAGAACTCATGAACTGCTGATTTTATCCTCCCTCCGCAAACGTATTAAAGAAAGGGAAGGACTTAAATCTCGCGTAGTTAGAGAAATTGAGCAAATAGAAGCTCATCGTAATTTACTTTATAACGAAACCAAACAACTACAAAATCACATCCTCGAATGTCGTAATCAAAGAGATAGTCTACATAGAGAACTCGGAAATTTTGCCTCACAAAAAAAACAATTAGAATCCGAAGTTAGTAATCTGAAAACCGAACTTTACGACTTAGAGCAAAATCAAGCAGAATTGCATAACTTTTTATCTGCCCTAACATCAGAAAAACGTCGCCTCGAATTGCATTACAATACTTCCCATGCAGAAATTAACCAGTTGCAAACCCATATATATGAACTAAAACAAGAGCAAAAGGAAATAGAAAGTAATTTAACTCTTCTAGGTAGGATTAAACCTCAATTAGAAGAAAAGCTTTACGAATTGCGACTAGAAATTCAAAACTTAGAAGCTGAAAAAAATCAACAAAATCAAATACTACTAGAGACAGCACATGAAAAAGATGATGTAACAGCCACAATAAATTCCTTACAAACTCAAAAATCACAACAACAAGAACATTTACAGCAATTAAAAAATGAAATTTCTGTATTACAACAAGAACGTGACCTATTACAAAACCAAGTTTGGGAACTACTCCAGCAAGTAGGAACATTTAATCAAGAACCTTTATCTGAAAACTCACAAGTTGAAGATATTGAAGTATTTCCTTTTGCCGACTTAATAGAAACAGTAGAATCTGATATTCTACCTGAAACATGGGATAGATTTTTAAATCAATTACCAGGACATGAATTTCAGGTATTAAAAGCCATAGTAGAGCAAGAGAATCCTCATCCAACTATTAAAAAAATTTCCGAAGCTAACATTACTATGCCTAATATATTAATTGACTCTATCAATGAACGTGCTAGTGATGTTATAGGTGAATTAATCATTGAAACAACTTTAGATAAACCAGCAATTTATCCAGAGCATATTAGTAATGTCAGACAAATGATTGCCTTATATGAAAACCTTATGACTAGACACGCCTCATCAAATTAAAATATTCTCATACGTTGTAAAATAATCATTATTATAGGCATATCTGTTGACCTCTGCATTGACATCAAGTAAAGTAAAATACATGGCAAAGCTCAAACTCTCGAAAAAAACTTCAACTGCTTTAATCAATTCCCTAGGTGCAGGAGTAGTTCCCAGGATAGGAGTTGAACAGATAGCAGTTGGTCGAGAAAAAGAACTTAAAAGCCTATTACAAAATCTCGATGATATTGCCGAAGGTGTCGCCGCATTTCGTTTTATAATTGGCAACTATGGTTCTGGTAAAAGCTTCATGCTGCAAATGATTCGTAACCGTGCTATTGAGCAGGGTTTTGTTGTAGCTGACGCTGATTTATCTTCAGAACGTCGCCTAGCAGGAAGCAATAGTGAAGGCTTGGCTACCTATCGAGAATTAATGAGTCACCTTTCTACCAAAACTCGTCCTGATGGTGGCGCATTGGTTTCAATTTTAGAAGGATGGATTAATAAAATTCAACAAGAAGTAGTTAAAGAAACTGATTTACGTCCCCATGATGAAGGTTTTGATGACAAAATTGAAGCGAAAATTAGGGAAGTTGTCCAATATATAGAAGACCTAGTTCATGGTTTTGATTTTGGTACTGTAATTATTACTTATTGGCGTGGTTATCGTTTAGATAATGATGACTTAAAAAATGCTGCCTTACGTTGGTTGAGGGGAGAATTTAATACCAAAACTGAAGCCAAAGCCGCATTAGGGGTGCGCGTTATTATTGATGATGATAGTTGGTATGACTACATCAAACTCTTAGCTAAATTTATTGCGGAAATTGGCTATAAAGGACTATTAATTCTAATTGATGAAGCTGTTAATATCTACCAAATCTCAACTACAGTCACTCGTGAGAAGAACTATAACAGACTGCTGGCAATGTTTAATGACACGATGCAATGTAAAGCAGAACATTTAGGTATTTTCATTGGTGGGACAACCAAATTTTTAGAAGACCCCAACCGAGGACTATTTGCAGACCAAGCTTGGCGCAGACGCACCAAAGAAAGCCGTTTTGCTATCCAAGCTGATGTGCAAGAATTTTTAGGGCCGGTTATCCGACTTAACCCTTTGAGTGAAGCAGAAATTCTCACACTTTTGCAACGTTTAACAGAGATTCATGCTACTCATTTTAGTTATGACAAGACTTTGAATGGTCGGGAATTAAAAGAATTTGTCGGAGAAATAGTCAACCGCTTGGGTGCGGAAGCATTACTCACACCAGGAGAAATCATCCGAGATTTTATTAGTGTGTTGAATATCTTACATCACAACCCAGCCATTGGATTTGGTAAATTAATTCATGGTGCTAAATTTAAGCCTACTGCTGTGGGCAAAAATACAGCTTTGGATGAAGATAATGCAGCCGAATTTAGTTTGTAGTCAAGACCTTAGTCCTGAGATTTTATTTTTAAACGCAGAGAAGCGCGGAGGTTCACGCAAAGTAACGCGGAGGTTTGGAATCTTCCCCACTATCAAAGAACAAATATGAGTGATGCTTTTAACCGACTTGCACCCTTTATTCAAGAATATATTTATCATCACAACTGGACGGAATTAAGACCAGTTCAAACAGCCGCTTGTGAAGTGATATTTGACACTGATGCTCATTTATTAATTGCTGCTGCTACAGCTGCGGGGAAAACAGAAGCAGCATTTTTACCTGTCTTGACTGTTTTACATGATAACCCTAGTAAAACTATAGGTGCATTATATATTGGCCCTATCAAAGCTTTAATTAATGACCAGTTTGAACGTCTCAACGACTTACTAAAATCAGTCGATATTCCTGTTTATCATTGGCATGGTGATGTTCCTCAAAGTCGTAAGAATAAGCTGCTACAAAATCCTCAAGGTATATTGCAAATTACGCCAGAATCTTTAGAAAGCTTATTAGTAAATAAACACAAAGACCTAGTACGCTTATTTGGTGATTTAAGGTTTGTTGTCATTGATGAAATTCACGCTTTTATGGGTACTGAACGCGGTTGTCAGATTATCTGTCAATTGCAGCGTTTGGTAAATTTAACGCAAGCAAAACCTCGTCGCATTGGTTTATCAGCAACTCTCGGTGATTATTCAATGGCTGAAGATTGGTTGCGTTCTGGAACTGATAAACAAGTCATTACCCCCAAAGTTGAAGCAGGAAAACGCCAAATTAAACTAGCGGTAGAACATTTTTATGTTGCTAAACATGATGAATCAGCAGTAACAGACTATGAACAATATATTTTTAATTTGAGTCAATCTCGTAAATGTTTGATTTTTGCCAATAATCGTACCCAAACGGAATCAATTATTGCCTCTTTGCGTCAAATTGCTACTATTCAATCACTACCAGATATCTATTATGTACATCATGGTAGTATATCTGCTAGTTTACGCCAAGTGGCAGAAAATGCCATGCGCGAGCCTCATAAACCAGCTGTAACTGCTGCTACTCTCACCTTAGAATTAGGTATAGATATTGGGAATTTAGAGCGAGTTATTCAGTTGGAATCACCTCTTTCAGTAGCGAGTTTTTTACAACGTTTGGGACGTGCAGGAAGACGAGGTGAAGCTGCTGATATGCGTTTTGTCTGTGGTGAAGATGAAGTGTTACCAGACGCATCTTTACCAGAGCAAATTCCTTGGCAACTTTTACAGTGTATCGCTATTATTCAACTTTATTTAGAAGAACGTTGGATTGAGCCAATGAAGCCAATTCAATATCCTTTGAGTTTGCTGTATCACCAAACAATGAGTATTTTGGTAGCCGCAGAGGCAATTTCCCCGGCTGCGCTAGCTAAACAGGTTTTAAATCTGCCACCATTTGCTGCTATTTCTCATGAAGATTATAAATTATTGTTGCGCTATTTAATTGATATCGGCCACATTCAACGGACTGAACAAGGTAAATTAATTTTGGGTGTATCATCCGAAAAAATAGTAGGTAAGTTTCAGTTTTATGCTGTCTTTGCTGATAACCAGGAATATACTGTTAAGCAAGGGACTACAGCCATTGGTAGTATTATTATGCCGCCTCCAGTTGGTAATCAATTTGCGTTGGCTGGGAGAACTTGGGAAGTATTAGAAATTGATTTCAGAAAAAAAAATATTTTGGTTAAGCAAGTAGATGGTAAGGCTACAATTTATTGGCGTGGTGGTGGTGGTACGATTCATACTAAAGTTCTGCAAAGAATGCAGCAGGTTTTACTAGAGGATTTAGAATATAGCTATTTGCAGAACAATGCACGTCAACGTTTACAGACAGTCCGCAAGCTAGTGCAGAAAGCTGGATTAGATAAGCAGAATATTTTGCAAATAGAAAAAGGTAAATGCTGTATTTTTCCTTGGATGGGAACTGTTGCTTATCGTACTTTAATCAGATTAATTAATACCTTTTGTCGGGAATCTTTGGAAATTAGTAGTATTTGTGGGGTGAATCCCTATTATTTGACGCTAAAATTAGGTAAAAATAAGTTTAAAGATGTAAGCCAAGAAATTATTTCTTTGTGTGAGCAAAGAATTATTCCAGAGGCTTTAGTTAGTTCGGCGGAAGCACCGGAAATGCAAAAGTATGATGAATTTATTCCTCATCCACTTTTACGCAAAGCTTTTGTTTATGATTATTTAGATATGGAGGAAGTTAAGCAGCAAGTAGCGCGGTGGGAAGGAATTTAAAATTTAAAATAACAGGGAGTAGCCAAAATGTCTGGTTTGATATTTAAACGCAGAGGGGTGCGGAGGTTCACGCAAAGGAGCGCGGAGTTTTTATCAGAGCTATTTGTGTTTTATTTTGAACCAATTGGGATGCTGCCAGAATAAAAAGGTTTTGGTTATTTTGAATATTTTACAAAACCGTTATCGGTTAGTTAATTTAATTAGTCGAGGGGGATTTTGTGAAAGCTACTTTGCTGTAGACGAAGGTAAATCTCCGCCTGTTGTTTGTGTAGTACAAAAACTATGTTGTGATAATCAAAGATTAGACGTAGTTGAGCAAAAAGCCCAGTTAATTAAGGAAATAGGACAACATCCACAAATTCCAGCTTTATTGGCGCACTTCCAAGAAAATGGAAACTTTTACTTAGTACAAGAATTTATTGCAGGCTCGAATTTAGCCCAGATAGTAGAAAGAGAAGGTGCTTTTAATGAAACTCAAACTTGGCAACTTTTAGTAAATATATTACCAGTTCTGAAATTTATTAGCGATCGCCATCTGATTCACTGTGACATAAAACCCCACAATATTATCCGCAGCAACTCAGGAAATCTAGTATTAGTCGATTTCGGTAATGCTCAAATCGCCTCAGACATTAACCAGCTAACTACTAACACCATTACTGGGAATCCAGAATATGCTGCACCAGAACAAATCATAGGTAAAGCAGTATTTGCTAGTGACCTTTATAGCTTGGGTGTAACTTGTATTTATTTACTTACCCAGATTTCACCCTTTGATTTGTTTGACATTGCTAATGTAGCTTGGGTGTGGCGGCAGTATCTTACTACTAGAATAAGCGATCGCCTAGGTAATATACTTGACAAATTACTCCAAAAAGACATTACTCAACGCTACCAATCCGCCGATGCAGTTATGGTGACAATGGGCATCGCCAATACATCTACATATTCTCGCGGCGATTTAAAATCCCCTAATCCGTGGCAATGCACCTATACTTTCACAGAAACTACTAGTATTAATGCTCTCGCCATCAGTCCTGACGGCAAAATCTTAGCTAGCGGGGGCGAAAATAAAATGATCAAATTATGGGATTTAGAGACGAAAACAGTAATTAACTCCTTATCAGGACATTCCCAAGGTGTGACATCGGTTGCTTTCAGTCCCAACGGTCAAGTTTTAGCCACAGCTAGCGATGATAAAACTGTGAAATTGTGGCATATCCCAACATCTACAGAAATTTACACCTTAGTTGGACACTCACACGCCGTCAAATCAGTAGCGTTTAGTCCCGATGGGCAAATCCTCGCTAGTGGGAGTTGGGACAAACAAATCAGACTTTGGGATGTTGAGACAGGTGCAGAGATTTTTTCCCTGCAAGGACATCAATTACAGGTGAGTGCAGTCGCCTTTAGTCCAGACGGACAACTTTTAGCCAGTGCTAGCTTTGATAGAACAATTCGCCTTTGGCAATTGAAAAACCGCCAGTGCTATGACTTGTTAGAAACAATCTCAGGTCATACACGGGCGGTTTTAGCGATCGCCTTTAGCCCAGATGGTAAAATTCTGGCTACAGGCAGCGATGATAACACCATTAAATTTTGGGATGTCAACACTTGTCAGCTAATTGGCACACTCTTAGGCCATTCCTGGGCAGTAGTGGCAGTAGCTTTCACCGCCGATAGCAAAACGCTCATTAGTGCCAGTTGGGACAAAACCATCAAGCTTTGGCAAGTCAGCACAACACAAGAGATAACAACCCTTCTTGGTCATGTAGACTCAGTAACCACTGTTGCTGTCAGCCAAGTTGCACAACTAATTGCTAGTGGCAGCAGGGACAAAACCATCAAATTGTGGCAATTTAGTGCTGTTAGCGGTAGCGGGGCGTTTAGCCCGTGCTGAGTAGTGAGTAGTCAGTAGTGATTGGGTGGGTGGAGAATTGGGACATATCAAAGTTTCCCTCTTGTCTCCAATCCCCAATCCCCAGTCCCCAATACCTCAATCAAGCACTACCAGTGAAGGCAACTTCAGGGAATTTTAACTGTGCTTCTGCCATCGGGCGGTTTCTACCTTCCTCTTGCCAGTAGTTAATCACTTCTGTTGCCTTATTGAGCAACTCGACGCGATCTATATCGGTAATCCAGTGCTTGGATTCGAGTTCTTTCTTTAACTCTTCCCAGGCATCATTCCTAGGCCAGAAGAAATACTTAGTCAAAGGACTTGTACCTTTGCCGACAACTTGATCAACTGCCAGGGCAACGTTCTCGTCTAGCCAAAGGATTTTCAAAATGAACTTGGACAATTACACCTCCGGGGAATATCCGGCTATGACTTACTAAGTTTGCGATCGCTTATTTTAACGCAATACTTACCAATTCACCAAATAGTAATTCTTAATCAGAAATTGACTTATTTTCAATCATGACTCAATTTAAAATTTAATAGCTAAAAATTTCACTTCCCCCATCCCATGACTGCAAAACCCTCAACAAAAGCGATCGTTGTATTTGATATTGACGGTGTGGTGCGTGATGTTGGCAATTCCTATCGTCGCGCACTGGCAGACACGGTAGAGTATTTTACTGACAACACCTATCGCCCTACATCCCTAGAAATTGACCAACTCAAGTCAGAAGGTATCTGGAATAATGATTGGGAAGCATCCCAAGAATTTATTTATCGCTACTTTGCTAGTCAAGGAACGCCTCGTGAACAATTACAACTTAACTACGAAACTATAGTTACCTTTTTTCAATCCCGTTATCGTGGCACAGATCCCCATAATTGGACGGGATACATTTGTGATGAACCTTTATTATTACAACCTAGCTATTTAGAACATCTGACACAAGCGGATATTGCTTGGGGCTTTTTTAGTGGTGCTA
The DNA here is from genome assembly GCF_034931465.1 of Anabaena sp. UHCC 0399. Classification (NCBI taxonomy): domain Bacteria; kingdom Bacillati; phylum Cyanobacteriota; class Cyanophyceae; order Nostocales; family Nostocaceae; genus Anabaena; species Anabaena sp. UHCC 0399. The sequence goes on from NZ_JAYGGZ010000026.1 coordinate 82,720, forward strand.
CTCGTGCTTCTGCTACCTATGTTTTAGAAAAACGTCTTGGCTTACAGTCTCCAGTGTTGATTGCAATGGAGGATGCACCCGGTAAACCAGATCCTACCGGGCTGTTTGCCACTCTCAATCATTTAGAAAATGACTTAGAAACCACATCGACTGTGATCTACGTAGGTGATACGGTGGCAGATATGTACACCGTTGGTAAAGCCAGAGAACTCCAACCGCACCGTACTTGGATTGGTGTAGGTATCTTACCGCCTCATGTGCAAGAAACAGCAACTCGTTGTGAAGCTTATGCACAGACACTAGTAACAGCAGGTGCAGCAGTGGTTTTAAGTAATGTTGAGCAATTAATTCCAGACACAATTGCAAAATTGTTGGTCAATAGCCAATAGTCAATAGTCATTAGGGATTGGGGGATGGATTACCCTTTTCCCTTTCACCTGATGATTGTAGCGATGACCTCCGGTGGGCGGAACGCCATCGCAGTTTACCAACAATCACCAGTGAACTAATTTACAGTCTTTATACTTCTTAAGTGAAATTGCTTAGAAAGGGTTAATCATAAAAATGCTCATAACCTAATCTTTAAAAGAAAATAACCGAATAATTGCAATATTATTATTTTTATCAAGTTAGTATAATAAATAACTGAAATCGCTTTAACTGGTCAATTCGCTCCAGACTAATTTGTGGCGAAAGATAACCAGCTAACTATCAAATATTATCTAGTATCTATGTATCCGAGTCAAAAGCTTTACCTATATTCCTTCTTAGCCCATTGGAAATTTCTCAAAAAAAGTTATACCGCCAAAATCATGTCGGTAGCTTTTTTGGGTACTCACATACCGCTATTGTCATTGCTGTTCAGTTTTGTCATCTCCAATTCCTATTCTTGGGAGATGATAACTCGAGTTTTAGTTATCGCTTTGATAGCGACTTTGGTAGGTACGGCAGCTACACTTTATGCACTACACTACCTCCTTGCTCCTGTCAATTTAACTTCAAAAGCATTACAAGAATATCTTAATACAAAAACCCTGCCTCAGTTGCCTACAGAATTTGCAGACGAAGCAGGTACACTCATGGCAGATACCTCACACACCCTACACAAATTAGATGAGTTAATTGACCAGATCAGCCATTATGATAAAGTGACAGGATTACCTAATCGGGAACTATTCATTAATCGCCTCCAGCAAAGTATCTGCCCGCAGAATAGCGACAAAGTGATAGCTGTGATAGTTCTGGGTATTGATGATTTTACAGGGGTGAGTCATGCCCTCGAACCTGAGCAATCAAGTTTATTATTAAGAGCAGTAGCAATGCGGTTGGATAATTGCATCATTGCAACTGATATCCTGGCTCATTTGAATGGCGATGAATTTGCGATCGCACGCACAGACATACCATCATTAGAAAGTTTAATCAAACTCTCCCAGTTGCTGCTGAGTACCTTAGCTAAACCCTTCACTGTTCAAGATATCCCAATTCATATCACAGCTAGCGTTGGTATCACTATGAATAGTTTTGATCACGATGTTGATCAACTTTTGCAACAGGCTCATATAGCCCTGTATCAATCCAAGCTACAAGGCCGTAGTCAATCACAGTTTTATTCCCCAGAAATTAATGCTCAATTGCAGGAGAGGTTGGCATTAGAAAACGAATTACGTGGGGCTTTAGAACGCAACGAAATCATAGTTTATTACCAACCCCTGATAGATTTACCCAGTGGAGAAATAAAAGCTGTTGAAGCATTAGTTCGCTGGCAACATCCTACAAGAGGTTTAGTATCACCCGCCCAATTTATACCCATTGCAGAAGCCAATGGTTTAATTATCGAGATTGGTGAATGGGTATTGCGGACTGCTTGCGCTCAAAATCTCGCATGGCAACGTGCCGGACTTCCTCCTCTTCGGATGTCAGTAAACCTGTCCGCACGACAGTTTGAACAAGCAGATTTGGTAAAAGTAGTTAACCAAATTCTCCAAGAAACTAATCTACACCCATCTTACTTAGAACTGGAGGTGACAGAAAGTTTTTTAATGACTGACGTACAGCGTTCCGTAAAAACTTTAAAAAAATTACGAGAATTAGGGGTCTGGCTAGCCCTCGATGATTTTGGGACTGGTTATTCTTCACTCAACTATCTCAAACAATTTCCTGTGAACATGATCAAAATTGACCGTTCTTTTGTGCAGGATGTCGTCTCTAATACTGACAGTGCCGCCGTTACTGATGCGATTATTGCTTTAGCCAAAATTCTCCATTTGAAAATCACAGCTGAGGGTGTAGAAACTCAAGAACAACTTGATTATTTGCAAAAGCGGGGGTGTCATGAAGGTCAAGGTTTTTACTTTAGTCGTCCTGTTCCGGTTGAGCAAATTACAGAAATGTTGGAGCAAAGTTATCAGCTAGTAGCAGCATAGGATAAGAGTATAGGGATGTAAACTACCTACACTCCCGCTATACCCTTACAGGTATAGCGGTTAAGTTTATTTATGTTAAATAACTTTATGTGTTGTAAAAATATATAATAATTGTTTGCAGCCTTTAGCCTATCTCAATAAAGATGCAGTCACACATTGTACCAAACAATAGTTTCCAATTTATTGATGAAATCCTCAATCAACATAATGTGAAGCTTTTAAGTCTTAATCCTCACAAAAAGATAATCACTAGCTTTGTAGAAATAGAATTATTAATTAGAGAAAATATTACAGATAATCAATTAATTAACAATCTGCAAAATACTTTAGAAAGTATAGTTAAATCTCAATTGCAAAATTTCCCGGAGAATATCTTTTGGGATTTTGATTTTATGGTTAGTAGTATGTTGTATCAGGCATTAAATACAGAAGATGATGCGGTTGATTTCCTAGGAAATTTTGCTAATAAAATGGTATTACTGACCGAGTTATTTGGAATTAATAGTGAAATCCGTTTTCGCTATGTACATGATTTTATCTATGGTTTTGAATGGGCAAAGTGGGTACAAAAAGACCCACAAAATCGTGCTTTTATAGAGCCTTTTAGTTTGATTTTCCTAGATTATTTACTCATGAAAACCAAGGAACTTATACAACGCATTCATCGTGGTAAATCTCAATCTTATAAGTTGTGTGATAACGGTTTTCGGAATCCTTTTACATTTTCCCGCGAACCAGAAGATGAATATCGTTTGTTAACTCATCTAGCTCAAGCTGAACTTATCCCTGTAGCTGCTTGGGATTGGAATGCTTCTCCTATTTGGAACAAACCTTTTCAGGAAAGACGTGAACAATTAGCATTAGAGTTGAATATTCAACCCCAAAAACATTAATGAAAATTGCTGATTTAATTACTTGGTTTGAAGCATGGGCTAATCCTGCTTGGTGCGAAAGCTGGGATAATTGTGGCTGGCAGATTGAGCCTGGTGTATTACAAGATTCGGCGAGAGTTTTGGTATGTTTAACACCAACTTTGGCTGTAATGGAAGAAGCGATCGCCTTAAATGCTAATCTAATTTTTGCCCATCATCCTCTAATATTTAATCCTCCTAAATCTTTCCGCGCTGGCGAACCGATTACGGAGATGGCGCGATTAGCCTTCACCCACAACATCGGTATCTACACCGCCCACACCAATTTTGATCAAGTCGCTGATGGTACGGCTGACGTTTTGGCGCAGATTTTAGAATTAAAAGATGTTGCCCCCATTGTACCTACCCAAGCAGAGTTAGGTTATGGACGAGTGGGATTATTAGAACCATTTTTGACGTTACAGGAATTACTCACAGTTATTCAAAATCGCCTGACTCCTCCAGATTTAATTTTTTCCCCCAGTGCTGATTTACAGCAGGTAGTTTATAGGGTGGCGGTGTTGGGTGGTTCGGGGGCTGGTTATATTTCGGCGGTGGTGAAAACAGGCGCACAAGCTTATCTGACTTCTGACTGCAAATTTCACCAATTTCAAGAAAGCCGCGATCGCCATCTCATTTTGATTGATGCTGGACATTATGCCACTGAACGCCCCGCCTGCGATCGCTTGGCGCAAAAATTTCAGTCTTTAAATCTCGACTGGGTGCAACTAAGTACCAAGGATGAGGATTTCCGCCAGTTTTTTCACGCTTAACCAGAAGGCCGGAGGTAGGGGGAAAATTCAATCCCCCATCCACTAAGGA
>NZ_JAYGGZ010000027.1:0-86863 GCF_034931465.1 Anabaena sp. UHCC 0399
CGATGTTGCCGATCGCTTGATAGAAATTGCCAACACAAAAAATGGACACGATAATGTCACTATTGCTTTAGTACACTATCAAGTCAAATACTCTGAACCAGAGTCAGCTATTCAAGTAATCATGCCCGATAGTGCCAGCATCCCAACCGTGAATGCGGCTGCACAACCGACATCACCAACATTACTAGAAAGCGACCCTGGGCAACAGACAAAAGTCTTACGTCAAAAAACTAACTTCCGAAATCTACCTTTAAATTTAATCACGCTATTCATCTTTCTATTGGCAGCAGGAGTATTCGGATACTGGATCAAGCTATTGCGATCTCCACAAACTAACACGAATGGCAATGTATCTAATCCGCCCAATACTCCACCTCTGAGCAATCAGCAGCAGCGATCGCTCGATAACCTCCAAACTGGATGGGTGATTAGAACCACCAACAAAGTTCCTTTGGGAGTTGCTCGAAAATCCAATGAAGAAAGATATTTAAAAGTTTTGGAGAAAACAAACAATGATAATGTATCTTTCAATGTGTGTCTGAATCCAGGAGAATCACAGGCATCACCACAAAAAGTCACATTTAAACTATCAGAGCTAAAAAGCTGGCAAGTAGAAGTATTGCAACCCAGTGATGATTTTACCTGTAATACTTCTTCAGTAGATAACTCATCTTCTACTAGCGAAAGTAAACCCAGTAAATCTAATCCGACGCAACCCAATAATCAAAATACAAGCCCGTAGGTTGGGTTGACGCAAGGAAACCCAACATAATTGATTTAACGCAAAGGAGCGCGGAGGTTTACGCAGAAGGGCGCGAAGCTTTCATCAAAGCTTTGTGTTTTCTAGGACAAAATTTCGGGAAAACTGTAATCGGGATGTTGATTGATAAGTGGTTGTTCGTTTGAAATTGTGGATTGCTGATCAACCAAGATAAAAATTAAAAATTTGACAAGTAGGCTCAGGGAAAATTCGGTTACTATATCTACAGAATCCTTCTTAGTGACGCTTGTCAGATAATGCTCTGCTGCCTCAATCCTGATTGTCCTAGTCCTCTAAACCCTGATGGTAATGTTTTTTGCCAGAGTTGCAGCGTACCGTTAATCAAACTGCTTGGAGGTCGGTATAAAGTTACCAATCTCCTTTCTAGTGAAGGTGGATTTGGCAGGACTTATCTAGCGGAAGATGTACATAAGCTTGATGAATCATGCGTAGTTAAGCAGTTTGCACCGAAAGTCCAGGGTACTTGGGCATTAAAAAAAGCAGTGGAGTTGTTTAAAGAAGAAGCAAAACGACTGCAAGAGTTGGGCGAACATCCTCAAATTCCCACTCTATTTGCTTACTTTGAGCAAGATCACAATATGTATTTGGTGCAGCAGTTTATTGATGGACAAAATCTGCTTAAAGAATTAGATACGCAGGGAATCTATGGAGAAGCTGACATTCGCAAGCTTTTGCTGGATTTACTACCTGTGTTGAAACTTCTCCATGCGCGAAACGTAATTCATCGAGATATCAAACCGCAAAATATTATCCGTTGTAAAAGTGACAATCGTTTAGTCCTGATTGATTTTGGAGCTTCTAAGCAGTTAACCGCCACTGTCTATACACAAATGGGGACAACAATCGGCTCACATGGATATAGCCCAGTTGAGCAGATTAAAGGTGGTAAAGCTTATCCTGCAAGTGATTTGTTCAGTTTGGGGGCTACCTCCTTTCATCTGCTGACAGGAGTTTCCCCTTTTCATTTGTCGATAGATCATGGTTTTGGCTGGGTGACATCTTGGGAAGAATATTTAAAAAGTCCTATCAGTAGTGAATTGGCTAAAATTCTTGACAAGCTGTTGAAAAAAGAAATTGAGGATCGTTATCAATCAGCAGATGAAGTAATTGAAGACTTGACTCGCAAAGCTGCACCACCTCTACCATTACCTCCAACTCAGCCTCCCGCAAAGCCTCCTGCTTTTCCTAAGTCTCCCCCCACAGTGTTTGTAACAAGTTCCACTGGTATAAAACCTCTTCTTAATTTAATAGTTCCATTATTATTAGCGATCGCAGTTGGTGCATTAGGCTTTTGGGTAAAGTTCGTATGGGAAAGCAGAAATAATACTTCTGAGGTAATCCCAAATTCGGTGATGATAGTTACACCAAAGAAGGGGAGGCGATCGATCGATAATCTCGCTCCTGGATGGGCGATTCAGATCAAGAAAGAAGTTCCTCTAAAAAATCAGATAAGTTTATTACCTACAACCTTTTTACAGGTTGAGGAGACGAAAAATTTCCTAGATAGTGACGATTATGATGTTTATTTGAGAATATGCCCTAATCCAACACAGCCAAAGCCAACGCCAAAATTACCAGACATACCAATCCAACTTAAACACTCGCAATTGAAAACCTGGGAAGCAGAGGGGAAAATAAGTGTATTGCAAGCCAATGCTGACACTACCTGTAATACTTCTTCCGTAGACAGTCAATCACCTACCCCAAGTACACCCAGCAGGTAGCTTGGATTGACGCAAGGAAACCCAACATCCTTAATTTATCTGAACTAACGCAAAGGGGCGCGGAGTTTAAACAAAGGCTTTGCGTTTTGTGACTACTACACCCAGTAAGCCTAGTGCAACACAAACAAATAATCGATAAACTTGTAAAAACCTGAAATAATACAGATAATAACTAAACTTAAATTTATAAGATCAGAATTTTCCTATAAATTGTTGGTAGAAATTATTTGTGTTTAGCTGTTAGTGTCATGAATCCATGCCATCCCTGAACCTGGCGATCGCCCGTCTCGTCAATACTGGCAATGATAGTTTCGCCATTTGGGTGGTTAAAGCTCCCTATCCCAGTGGCTACGTTTTGCATGACTGTGGATGGCCGGCTGAACTCACTCAAGTTTGGCAAGAATGGCAACAAATGTTTGCTGGTCATAGCGGTATCAATATTTCTACAAGCTCAACCCATCGGTCAGTCAATCAACTGCCTATGAATTTAGTCGCACCTCCTAGTGGACAAAATACTGGTTACAGCAGTCGTTTGATGCAATATTTGGGGATTAATCTGTGGCGTTGGGTGTTTGAAGGATCAATTCTCGGTAGTCTAGAACGCAGTCGTGGGATGGCGATGGGTCAAAAAACACGGCTGAAATTTCGCTTGGAAATCCGCGACCCAGATTTGATCGCTCTACCTTGGGAAATTATGCAGCGAGAGCCTGGACAACCTGCTATGTCTCTCTCTCCAGATTTGCTGTTTAGCCGCACAACCAGCGAAGTTGAACACCTACCACTTTTACGCACCGATCAAGCTTTAAAAATTCTCTTGGTTCTCGGTCACGATCAAAACCTGCAACTACAAAAAGAAGCCGCTATCTTAGAGCAAACCCTGTTAAGTGGTGGACAGGTGGGTAGCTATGGTCAAAAGTATGCTTCTTGCACAGTTAAAACACTGCTGCAACCTACTCCCCAAGAGTTAATTCAAGAGTTAGAAACTAAAGCATACAATGTCTTTTTCTACGCTGGTCACGGTTTACCAAATCCCGACGGCGGACTGTTATTTTTGCGCCCTGGTATGACTATCAACGGCATAGAATTAGCCCAAGTCTTAACTCGTAGTGCTGTGAAATTGGCAGTTCTTAACGCCTGTTGGGGAGCGCAACCAGCAGCAATTAATCATCAAGCTATCCCCGCCAGTAGCTTGGCAGAAGTTTTGATTCGTCATGGTGTCCCGGCGGTTTTGGGAATGCGGGATGAAATTGCTGATCGTGAAAGTCACAGTTTTATCCAGGTTTTTGCTAAAGCTTTAAGGTCACGTAAACCAATTGACGAAGCAGTAGCGGAAGCTAGGCAAGAACTGTTAACACTGTATAAGTACAACCAACCTGCTTGGACTTTACCAGTTCTTTACCTGCATCCAGATTTTGATGGAGAATTGATTAAAGGTGCCGATGAAGGTGTGACAGAACTACCAGATACGATCATTCCTAACTTAGATGCTTCCGTCCCTGTTGCCTGTTTGCGATCGCTTTCTCCCGGCGGAAGATCCTGGTTTTTAAGAATTGGTGTCACCCGCATTGGTCGCACTAAAGACAATGATATTGTCATCTCCGAACCCTCTGTTTCTAAACGACACGCTGAAATACTCTGTCGTAATACTTTTAACGGCACAACTCCAATGAGAACTTATTACCTCCAAGATTTCTCTACCTACGGTACAACCTGGTATTTAGGAACTAATGGTTGGCAACAAATACTCCGGGAGGAAGTACCATTACAATCAGGAATGCAATTAAAGTTTGGTAGTTCTAGAGGAGAAATTTGGGAGTTTATAATTGAAGACTCGAAAATTTCTTGAAGCACGAGGGTTTCCCCAGTGAGACAATAAAATTCTTTTTTGCGGAAAATAGAATTTAACAAGTGTAGCTGTCAATATCCCTAAACTACTTCATGAGGAAGGAATCAATGACTCATCAAATTAACGGTTCAGATACTCGCCATTCTCTCACATCTCAAGTGGAATTAGAATTGTTAGCAGCTTTGTTAGAACCAGAAGATGCTACCTATCCTTGGAATCCAGCAGATGATGAATCAGAAGCATATTTTTACGAACTAGAACAAAAGTTTGCGATGGCAGAGGTTCTAGAGGAAGAACTCACTAGCCGATCGCAAAGTTTTTTTCATCAATTAGATAACTTGTGGTTACAGGTGGAAAATTCAACATATTACAACTGTAATACAATTACGACTGCTGTGAGTAGTCTTCAAGAAAATTTACAAAAAGCTTTTGCGGCCAGCATACCTCAAAACTGGTTGAATGCGATCGCCGCCAAAGCCACAGAACTTGTCGCCTCTCAACAATGTTTAGGTGATCAATTAATAGAGTGTGTCCAGGCTGTACTACCTACCTGGGGAGCGGATGATCTGTCAATTTTAGCTCGTCCCTATGCCTATGCGATGCGTAGCGGTGAACCACATAAGATCGGTTCAATTAATAATGTGGAAGATTGGACTGCTCTATCAGAAATAGAACAGGCAAAAATGGGAATGGCGATCGCCTACTATGCCCTTAGACAACTTGACGAATCTGAGTCTGAAGGTTGATTAATAGTTTAATTTTTCTTGTGATTTTTTTTACCAGCAATCTTAAATCAGGATCAGAAGGCGGGTTTTCAATTGCTAGAACAGGCAAGAAATAAAAACGTTTTCTTCAATATCCCTATATCTAAAAATTGGTATGATGTGGCTCACAGAAGAAGCTTGTGTGGCATTCTTTCGATTAACTATCATTTGTTTTAAACAAAAATATGCCACAGTAAGCTAAGAATAAAGGAATCACAGAATTCTGCCATCTACCCTAAGAGATAAAGATAGGGAATGATGAGTCATGAATGCTAGTAAAACACTACGGAAATAAAGCTACCATCTCAAATAGGTGAAAAGCTGACAAAATCAGTATTCTTTCTTTTGCCTTTTGCCTTCTATTTCGGCCCCAGAAAACGAGTAGCAAAGTTTTGCGATCGCGTGGGTGATAATGCCCTCGCCTTGAGAATCGCCGCCATCAAAAAAGCGTAAGACAACACACCAACAACAACTAATAGTAAGTTATTACTGTGTCCGGCGGTATTCCACAAAGCATGGAGTGCAGCCGCGCTAAGATAGCCAACAGCCAGAATTTGTTTTGCATGACGGGGTTTGAGTGCAGCCAACCCGATGAAATATCCCAAATAACCACTGTAAGCCATATGTCCGGCTGGTAAACCCAAAATCCTCGCAATCAGAACTTGTAAGCCTACCTCTGAACCTGCTTGTAAAGATACGGCTGGTACATATTGACCTAAAGTTTCTACTAAAGTAAAACCAACAGCAGAAGCCGTTCCCAAGAGAATGCCGTCTAAAGGTTCCCATACTCCTATCCGTTCGCGCCAGGGAGAGGGGAGTGCTAAAGCCGCCAGATAAGCACCAAGTATTGGCAAAGCTTTGAGTAATTCCTCCATCAACCCAGCACCAAAAAAGTAGCGCACAAATAATTCTGTAAGGCTGCTGACAGGCTGATCTATCGGGGGTACATTACCAGGGAGAAGTTCACGAAAAACGAAGATAAAGAAACTTAATATGGGACTGAGTAAGATAATAATCGTCGATAACGCTGCACCTACGAGCATCCACCAAGGCTTGGGTTTACCACACAGTTGGTAAATGAAATAGTAAGCAGCCAGTGCGATGTAAGAGGCGACAATTACCTGATTAGCTTGCGGCTGTCCTACCGTAGCAAACATCAGCACCACAAATATCACTGTGAGAATTCCCGGTACAAGATAGGCTTTGCGAGTTAAATCTTTACCTGTGGAAATAATCGGAAATAGTTGGGTAAAGCTGACAGCATCAGGCTTTGATTGTCTAGCATTTTTTGCTGATGGTAGTGGTGCAATTTGGTTTGTAATGACCGTGGGTTGAGGTGCAATTGCATACTCGAACATAAATTGTGGCCCATCAGCACCCAATGCAATGCGATCGCCTGCGTGCAGTTCTTGACATCCATATAAGCGTTGTCCATTTAAATAAGTGCCATTAGCACTATTCAAATCACAAAGTACCCAGTTAAATTTGCTATCTAAGGACGAAGCAACGGGACGAACCACAGCATGACGACGGGATACCATCCGGTACATCATGGCATCCAAGACAACTTGGCAGCTGGGGTCACGTCCAATTACTGCTTCTTTACTGGTAAGCGAGTAGCGAGATTCTGACCCAAATGCTTCTCCATTACCAGACACTAGCCTTAGAAAAGCACTATGTCTTGCGTTTTTGCCTGTCATCGAGTTAGAGAGTGTCTTTCCAAACTAATCCACAAAAAAATACCTTGGCAGTAGGACTTAACCTCAGCCACACTAACAGCAGCATTGCTAAGTACACTATAGCTTTACTCTATGCGAATAAATTCAAAATTTGCTCACTCAAAATTTAAAATTCTTTCAACCAGTTATTTCAACCAATTGTGGCAAGGATTTCCACTTCAAAAAGTATCCTTTGTACCTTGTTGATAAGATGTTTCAATGGAATTATATATCTCAGAGGTTTTGACAATACTGATATACATAAATATGTACAGATATGAACTAATTTATAGTATTATTTGCCACATCTAAAAACTTACAATAGAAAAATTATCCCATCTCTATAAATGCAAGGAAGCAGGAGGAGAGCAAGCAGTTTTGATGCTATAAATTGGAAGATTTATTTTTTTCAATAAATTAAAAGTTTCTCAATATCTAGTAGAAATTAGTTTTTCAAAATCTTGACGATCAAAATTTTGTTTTTTTTAGTAGTATATTAACCAGAGATTTTATAGTAAACTATCCTTCCTTGAACATCAGTTAAAGACTAGGAACAAAGTAAATTCCTAGCCTTAAATGTTGATTTTTTTAGCCTATGAATAATTTCAATTAAACTTTAGCTACTTCTGGATGCTCAATTTTAGTACCCAGTACCTTGAGAAACTCTGCTAGCCAACGGGGATGAGCAGGCCAAGCTGGTGCTGTGACTAAATTACCATCTACAATCGCTTCATCCACAGGAATTTGTACATAGTTACCGCCAGCACTCCGCACATCGGGGCCACAGGCTGGGTAAGCAGTGCAGTTCTTACCATGCAAGACATCCGCCGCCGCTAATAATTGCAATCCGTGGCAAATCGCAGCGATTGGTTTATTACTATGAGCAAAGTGGCGGGTTATTTCTAAGACTTTTTGATTTAAGCGGATATATTCTGGTGCGCGTCCACCAGGTACAACTAAAGCATCGTAGTTTTCGGCTTTGATTTCCGCAAAGGTGGCGTTGAGGGTGAAATTGTGTCCAGGTTTTTCGCTATAAGTTTGATCTCCCTCAAAATCGTGAACTGCTGTTCGTACTTTGTCACCAGCTTGCTTGTCTGGACAAACTGCGTGAACAGTATGTCCTACCATTTGCAAAGCTTGGAAGGGAACAATGACTTCGTAGTCTTCTACATAGTCACCAATCAGCATCAAAATTTTCTTAGCAGCCATATAGTGGTGTCCTTGTTTAACTTGTAAAGTATCAGTATTTAATTCATCACGAGTTCAAGTAAATATTATTCAATCAGGATGTATTAGACCTATTTTATTTGCTAATTTTTACACATGACCGATTTTCCTAGCTTCTAACTATTGACTAAGCTAAATTCGGCGATCGCACGTGGAAAATTCTTGTTTTCGTGTCCATTACGACTGAGTTTAATCAAAGCAAAACGTTGCAATGGTGTTAAATTTGTCCACTGTGACAGAGTTATATTTATGCCTATTTCTTGGGCTTTTTCTTGCAGAGTGACTGGCATATTGTTAGAATCCAACCATGCGGCATAAGGATCTATCGGTAATGTGGCAACAGGTGTACCTGTGCGTTCTAAAATTAATTCCTGGAGATATTCTTGGTAAGCTTGAATTTCATCTTCTGTTGTGCAAGGTAAGGTAACTAAAGCTTCCCGTTCAGCTTGGGTGATGTGATGCCAATCAGATAATTTTAGCTTAATACCACAGGTATCAAGTTTATAACGTACTTGCATGGGTATACAACGGAGCGAATCAACAAAATCTGCTTCAAATTCAAAGAAAGTATTCATATTTGCATTACCAAAATTATATTTAAATTCATTAAATTCTGCCGTTGTAATAAGTTTTACTCAATGCTTGTTAAATGCTACATCTAGATATATGGCTAAGTTTTTAATCCTAATAGTTGTGATTTTGTTCTATTTTTAGGTATGGGATGACTATTTACAAGTATTTTAACCACTTATGAGGATTATTGGACTTGTAATTCTTAAACCAACTACACAGAGGATAAAGAATAATTATCATGATTATCCAAATATTGTAAATCATTGGCAAATTATATCCATAATCTGCTGGCATCAAGCGGGAAGCTATAAAGGGCATAATAATTGCCTTGAACCCATATTTGGGTAAAGCCAGTAAGATAGCAGTAAAATGGATGAGCCAAAGGTGAATTATATAAAAAAATAAAGGGACTTGACCAAATAACACTAGGGGTTGAAAAATTCTCCATCGCTGCTTTTCAAACAAGTAGAGCAAGAGCATTGCTAGACCTAGAGTCATTAATAAATAAAGCAATGAAGGTGGATATTTATGACAGTTAATAAACGATAGTATCGTATAGGAAAAATTGCTTTGTACTGTCCAAGGGTACGGATCACCATATACATTCAAAGCACGGATAACTACAAAACTCAGAATTAGCCCAAGTCCTAACCATTGCAACAATCGCAGCCTAAAAGTTTTTTCTAGTTTAAATATAGTCCCAAAAGCATAACCTGTTGCCATTACTCCAATCCAAGGAATCAGGGGATAACTAATGAAGAAAATTTTATTAGGAAAAGGAGTAAGCATTTTTTGTTCATGAATTACCGCCCATAACCAACCCCATGTTCCTAGTTGTTCCGCATGGATATGATCAAATAAATTGTGTCCAACTATAAGCAAAATTCCTAGTACAGCTATCATAGGAATTGGTAGCCTAATTAATAGTGCTAAAACGACCATTGACCAACCAATTGCCCATATTACCCCTGCCGCAGTAAAAGAGTATGTTGGGTCAAATATCCAGCCAAAACGTATTATTGTTAATTCTAGAAACACTAACCACAATCCACGAATTATCAGATACTGCGCGAGTTTTTGCTTACTTTGTGGTCGGCTAATGAAAAAAAGATAAGCTGCTACTCCAGCCAGAAATATAAATGTGGGGGCGCATAAATGAGTTACCCAACGGGTGAGAAATAAAGGTATATTTGTCTGGGTCAAATCTGTAGGACGGAAGCGAACATTAGTGAAAAAAGCTCGCACATGATCTAGCACCATTAAAACCATCACTAATCCGCGCAACATATCTATTGAGATGATTCGTTTAGTTATTAATTGTTGATTACTAGGAGTTTCATCACTTGAAAAGCTCATATTTTATATGCGATTTTTTAGTATTTGTTTTTATTTTTAACTAAGTTTCACCAGTATAAAAAATGATGATAAGTAAGTCGGTGAGAATAAACCTAAATATGTTAAGTAATATAAAGTTAATGTGATCTGGTTCGTAGTAAGGACTTAAGTCCTTACTACGAACCATTAATTATTTACGCTGTTCTACTTAGATATTTTTTAATAATACTATTATTTTCCTGAAATTTTAATTTTTTAAATTACTAATTGTGCATATCTAATTAAAATTTTTAATGTCTATTACTAGAACGAATTATTAAGTAACTAATAGATAAGGCTAAAACCGCAGTCCCTAAACCAATAATATCTAGACCTCTCACTTTTTCCAAATCCAGAATAATGATTTTTCTAGCTACAGCAATTAAGGAAGTAACAATTACTAATTCTACCTGAAAAACGTGTCTTTTTAAATAAGCTGTAATGTTTTCCAGTATTTCTAATGCAATTAGGATGTTTAAAAATAAGCCGAAAACTTTAAATAGTGTTGTATTAATTGCGCCATAGGGTGTAGTAAATACTTCTTTAACTATATAAGTTCCTAAATCTATAATTGCTACTAAAATTACTATTACCATGAAAATCGATAATATTTTGGAAACTATTACCTCTATATGTTCTATGAAATACATGAAACTTTCATCTTTAGTAAAGCCTAAAATTTGCCTGATTAATTTCTTCATTGGTTGCACCCATTTTCAGATAAGCTCAAGAATTAAAAAACAAAAGAAAAATCCTATAGATAACTCTAGAGGATTCATTGGTAATGTTTTATTACTATATTAAAAATATTTTATCTTAGTAATAGTCAACTTTAGTACATCAAAAGTTATAATAGTAACGATTGACTATCTTCTGGTAATAAAATCATTATCCAGCAGCTTACCATTGTGAGGACTGGAGTTGAGAACTTTTAGCTGTAATAGTCAAAGAGATAGGTATTAGTTGTACAGCACAGGCTTTTAATTCTGGTTGTAGTGAATCAGGGCAAGATTCTGGATGAGTGAGGGCGTTAGCTTCAGCATTGTCAGCCCAGAGTGAACCCCAGTGCATGGGGACGAAGACTGTACCGGGTGAAATTGCTTTGGTGACTTTGGCTTTAAACTGAGCTTGACCCCGACGCGATCGCACTTCTACCATTTGATTATCGAGAATTCCCAACTTAGCCGCGTCACGGGGATGAATTTCTATAAATGGTTCTGGGTGCATAGCGCGAATTTTTTCAATCCGTCCTGTACGCGTTTGGGTGTGCCAATGTCCGTAAAGTCGCCCAGTAGTTAACACAAAAGGATAATCTGGATTTGGTGGTTCTGCCAAACCTTTAGAATAATATGCCCCAAATTTAGCGCGTCCATCTGGTGTAGGAAAATGTAAATCAGTATAAAGTCTTTTTGAGTGCTGAGTGCTGAGTGCTGTTAGCGGTAGCGGGGCGTTTAGCCCGTGCTGAGTGGGGAGTGAGGAGTGATGAGTGCTGTTAGCGGTAGCGCGGCGTTTAGCCGGTGCTGTTAGCGGTAGCGCGGCGTTTAGTCGGTGCTGAGTGGGGAGTGGGGAGTTGGGAGTGGTTAAGGGATGCGGCCATTGTGTCGCGCCTTCTTGGTGTAGCTGTTCATGACTTATACCAGTCATATCGCAAATACGACCCCTGGTTAATTGAACAAACTCCGCGTAAACTTCCGCAGAATTAGTAAAGGCGAATTTGTCCTCAAAACCTAATCTACGCCCAACTTCCGCAAAGATTTCCCAATCGGCTTTAGCTTCTCGTGGGGGTTGACGGAATGCTGAACACAAAGTTACCCGACGTTCGGAATTAGTCATTATGCCAGTTTTCTCACTCCACTGCGCCGCCGGGAGAAGGACATGGGCGTAAGCTGAGGTTTCTGTGGGGTAATATGCGTCTTGGTAAATTGTGAAAGGCGATCGCAATAATGCTTTCTTAGTCCGTTCCAAATCTGGCATACTCACAGCTGGGTTAGTAGCCGCAATCCACAACAACCCTACAGCCCCGTCTTCCAAACCTGTAATCATATCCCAAGCAGTTAAACCGGGATGGGGTGAAATTTGCCCAGGTTGTAATTGCCAAAATTCTTCTACCTCAGCCCGATGTTGGGGATTTTTCACTAAGCGATAACCTGGTAACAAATGGGCTAAACCGCCAGCTTCCCTTCCTCCCATTGCATTGGGTTGACCGGTGAGGGAAAAAGGCCCCGCCCCTGGGTTACCGACTTGTCCGGTCATCAGGTGTAGGTTAATAATAGTTCTAACTTTTGCTGTCCCTTCAGTGGATTGGTTTACACCCATCGACCACAAAGATAATACACGCTGCGATTTACCCCAATAACGGGCGGCGGTTTCTAAATCTTCAATACTGATTCCACATTGACGGGCTACAACTTCCGGTGAATAGTGGCGGATGACTTCAGCGTAAGCAGAAAAGTTACTGGTACAGTCATCAATGAAGCTAACATCTATCATCTGCCAACGCATTAATAAATGGGCAATCCCATTTAACAAATCGATATCTGTACCGGGACGAATCGCCAAATGTAAGTCAGCAGCTTCGGCTGTGGGTGTGCGCCGGGGGTCTACCACAATCATTTTCACATGACGGTTTTTTCTGTGATATTTCTGCAAGCGGTTAAAAACGATGGGGTGACATTCGGCCGTATTTGTCCCAATCAAAAATGCACAATCAGTTAACTCCAAATCGTCATAACAGCAGGGAGGTCCATCTGAACCAAAACTCTGGATGTACCCAGATACCGCACTAGACATACATAACCGGGAGTTAGCATCAAAATTATTAGTACCCAAACAACCTTTCATTAATTTTTGGGCGATGTAGTAGTCCTCAGTTTGAAACTGACCAGAACCATACATACATATAGCATCTACCCCTTGAGTGCAGCGCACGGTTTGAATGCGTTGGGTGATGATATCAAACACTTCATCCCAACTGACGCGGCGGAACTCTTGATCTAACGAGTCGCGCACCATTGGGTAATGTAGTCTATCTTTATCTAACGATTCGGCGATCGTTGCACCTTTGACGCAAACCATACCCTGACTAGATGGGTGAGATTTATCGCCCCGCACTCGCCAAATGGGATTTCCTTGGCTATCTCGATTAGTTGCTGTATTGGCTTGTGCTGGGGGTGAAACTTCTAAGCCGCAGCCGACACCACAGTAAGGACAGAGAGTTTTGGTAGATTCAATCATGGTAATTTGTGATGATGCTTCGCCCCACCGTAGGTCATCGCTAATTATTGTTCGTAGTGAGGACTTTAGTCCTCTCTGCGAGACGCTCCGCGTAGCTTGCTTCCCCGCAGGGGTACACTACAAACTAGGATTCTTCACTGAAAATAGGCAATTTTTCTACTTCCATCTCTGGTGTTTCACCCTCATGGTGTTCAGCAAACGAGCCTTTGGGTTCTTTCAGGAAGAAATAGCATAGGAAAGTGACAATCAGTGCAGCAATACCCAACGTTTGGAAGAAGATTCTATTACCGACATCTCCCGCAGGTAAAAAACTATAGAGAGTGAGATAAGCTACAGCTCCCACATTACCGTAAGCACCAACATTACCTGCAATTTGACCAGTTACTCGCCGCTTCACTAAAGGTACGATCGCAAAAGTTGAACCTTCTCCAGCTTGCACGAAGAATGAGCAAAGCATAGTTAAAGCGATCGCCAAAGGTAGCCACAAACTACTACTTACCCCACCCATCAGCAAATAACCAAGACCCATACCACCTGTTAATACAGTCATGGTCATTCTGCGACTACCTAAAGTGTCGGAAACCCAACCGCCACCGGGACGTGCAAATAAGTTCATGAAGGCGTAGCTAGCAGCAATCATTCCGGCTAAGACTTTACTTAAGCTGAAAGTATTCTCAAAAAATCCCGGTAGCATGGAAACTACTGCTAACTCTGAGCCAAAATTCACAAAGTAAGTCAACTCTAGAATCGCCACCTGAGAAAATTCATAACGTTCTTCAGGAGGATAACGCTTTTTACCCTGCATCATATCCTGATTCACATCCCAGCATTTATAGGCTTGGAAGAGGTAAAGACCCAGTAACAACAGGTAAACAATCAGCAATTGAGTTTGATTCAATAAGCCAATTTTTGAGATCCGCCAAGCCAATAGACCTAAGATCCCAACCAAGGGAATATTCATTAACATCAGCAGCCAAAAACTCTTTTGGCTAGTAACTTCTATCCCACCGTGGCGATTGGGACGCTGATAAACCTTACCAGAGGGAGTATCTTCAACGTTGAATAAATAGATGACTCCATATACAGCCGCAATAATACCAGTGAGTGCGATCGCTAGTCGCCAGTTAATTTGACCAGCTGCAAATACGGCACTTGCTGTAGCTAAAGAAGGTAAGATAAAAGCCGCAGCTGCTGAACCAAAATTACCCCAGCCACCATAAATACCTTCCGCTATCCCAATCTCCTTGGGCGAGAACCACTCAGCAACCATACGGATACCGATAACAAAACCAGCACCAACAATACTCAATGCCAAGCGACTGATGACCAATTGGCTGAAATTCTGTGCCATTGCAAAGGCCAGACAGGGAATAGCGGCATAAATTAGCAACAATGAGTAAGTAATTCTTGGCCCATATTTGTCTAAAACCATGCCAATAATAATTCGGGCTGGCACAGTCAGAGCAACGTTACAAATAGCGATCGTTCTAACTTGTCCTTCAGTTAAACCAATGGCTTCTTTAACTG
The DNA here is from genome assembly GCF_034931465.1 of Anabaena sp. UHCC 0399. Taxonomy (NCBI): domain Bacteria; kingdom Bacillati; phylum Cyanobacteriota; class Cyanophyceae; order Nostocales; family Nostocaceae; genus Anabaena; species Anabaena sp. UHCC 0399. The sequence goes on from NZ_JAYGGZ010000027.1 coordinate 14,769, forward strand.
CTGTTTGAAACGGCGCATAGTTAAACCAAACCACAAAGGATAGAAAGAAAGCAAACCAAGTCAGATGTAAGATGCGGTAACGATCTTTGAATGAAAATAATTCTTTAAGCATTCTAATCTCCTAATTTTAGGGGCGCAGGGGAGACAAACTAATGACTCATAACTCACAACTCATTACTCATTACTCATTACTCAGCACTCATTACTCATCGTGAGCAAATCGGCGATATAAGAAATCTAGGGCGTAGTTCCGCAGGTTGTAGTATTCTGGGTCTTCCATGATGCGGCGACGGTTGCGGGGGCGAGAAAAGGGGATATCGAGAATTTCGCCGATTTGGGCTGCTGGCCCGTTAGTCATCATCACTACTCTGTCTGCTAGGAATAAAGCTTCATCGATGTCATGGGTAATCATCAGTACGGTGACTTGATGTTCACGCCAGATTTCTAGTAGTTCTTCTTGTAATTCTTCTTTGGTGATTGCGTCTAATGCGCCGAAGGGTTCATCGAGAATTAAGACTTTGGGACGGATGGATAAAGCGCGGGCGATCGCTACTCTTTGTTTCATTCCGCCGGAAATCTGGTGGGGTTTTTTGTCGGCTGCTTCTGTTAAGCCCACCATTGCTAGATGTTCTCTGACTATGGCGCGTTTTTCGGCTTGGGGTTTGTGGGGAAATACTGCATCTACTGCTAGGTAAACGTTTTCAAAGACGTTTAGCCAAGGTAATAAGCAGTAGTTTTGGAAGACCATCATCCGGTCTGGGCCTGGTTCGGTGATGGGTTGGTCTTGTAGGAGGACTACGCCATCGGTGGGGGTGTTGAACCCGGAAATCATGTTGAGTAGGGTTGATTTTCCGCAGCCTGAGTGTCCGATTAAGCAGACAAATTCACCTTCGCGGACTTTGAGGTCGATTCCATCTAGTACGGTGTATGGGCCTTCGGATGTGGGGTAAATTTTGCTGACACCTTCAATTACTAGGAAGTTATCTGGTTTGGGGGTGGGGGGTTTTTCTGTTTGGGTGGTTTTTACTGTTTGCATGGCTTTGTTAAATTTAGGATTTATTCACGCAGAGACGCGGAGGCGCGGAGGGGGAGAGAAGAAGAGAAGAGGAATGGTGGCTAGATGAAGATTTCTTCTACTCGGATTTGATGTTTGATTTCTAGGCTTTTGAGGTAGTCTAGGGGTTCGGAGGGGTTGAAGGTTTTACTGTCAAATAGGTGAATGGGGTTGTCTTCGCCTATGTCTAGTAAGCCTAGGTCGCGGGCTGCTTCACCAAATATGTCTGCGCGACAAACTCTTTCGGTGACTTCTACCCAGTTTTTGGGGAATGGTGTGATACTCCAACGTGCTAGCTGGGTGAGCATCCACAAGATTTCTGTGCGGTTGGGGTAGTTGGTTTTATTGAGGTAAAACTGGTTGTAAGCCGTGAGTTCTTGGGCTGGTTTACCGTCGCCGCGATCGTAGGGGTCGATGAAACCGGGACGAATGTATGCAGGGTTTACGTTTAGGTACTCAGGACGAGAGAGTAATTCGAGAATTTCTGGACGGTTGCGGAGGTCGTCACAGTATTTGCAAGCTTCTAGCAGTGCTTTAATTAAGGCTAAATTGGTTTCTGGGTGTTTTTGCGCCCATTCTTCCCGTACTCCTAATACTTGTTTTGGCTGTCCTGACCAAATATCTAGGGCTGTAGCTGCGACAAAACCTAAGCCTTCATGCACCGCTTGATAGTTCCAAGGTTCTCCCGCACAGTAACCGTCAATGTATCCGGCTTCGAGTTGAGCAACCATTTGTGTGGGTGGAATCACTGTGAGGCTGATATCTGTATCGGGATCTATCCCACCAGCTGCTAACCAGTAACGCAAAATTAAGTTTTGCATTGATGCTGGATGCACTATACCCAATGTGAAAATCTGGTCGGGAGTAGCGTTAATCACTGCTTTTAAGTCAGCCAGACTACGCACGCCTTGGTTATACAATCTTTTGCTAAAGGTGATGGCGTTAGCGTTGCGCGAGAGATTGAGGGCGTTAATTACGGGAGTTGAAGGTTTATTACCTGCACCCAATGTCAGTGAAAGGGGCATTCCTGCAAGCATTTGGGCTGCGTCTAATCTCCCGCTGACAAAACCTTTGGTGATTTCTTGCCAACTGTTAGCTTTACTGAGGATGATATTGTCTAAGCCGTACTTGGCAAAGAAGCCTTTTTCTTTAGCGACGATTAAAGGTGCAGCGTCAGTTAAGGGCATAAAGCCAATTTCTAGGATGGCTTTGGCTGTGCTTGTGGAAGAAGTGACTAAACGCTGGGTTTGACGCTTCTTAGCTAGTTTTTGTTGATTGAGGAAGTATATTATTTCATTCCGCAGATTATAGTAACTGGGATGCTTGACTACTTCCAAACGCTGACGGGGACGGGGGATGGGGACTTCGAGAATTTGTCCGATGTGGGCTTCTGGCCCGTTGGTGAGCATGACGACGCGATCGCTCAACAATAATGCTTCATCTACATCATGTGTCACCATCACAGAGGTAACGTTATGCTCATTGCAGATTTTCATCAATTGCTCCTGCAAACTCCCCCGTGTCAAGGCATCCAAAGCCCCAAAAGGTTCGTCTAACAACAACAACTTAGGCCGAGTAGCCAAAGCGCGGGCGATCGCCACCCGTTGTTTCATCCCCCCAGACAACTCACTCGGACGTTTATTAGCTGCTGGGCGCAGTCCCACCATATCAATATGTTCTTCAATAATTCCTCGCCGCTCACCCTTGGGCTTACCCTGATAAACTTCATCTACAGCCAGAGCAATATTTTCCCGAACAGTTAACCAAGGAAGCAACGAATAGTTTTGAAATACCACCATGCGATCAGGGCTAGGATCTCTAATTTCCCGCCCTTCCAACGTCACACCGCCAATACTAGCGCGATCTAAACCTGCAATGATATTCAGCAGCGTAGACTTACCACAACCAGAATGTCCAATTAGAGAAACAAATTCCCCTTGCTTAATTTTTAACTCAATATTTTTCAGGGCAATATATCTACCACCATTCGGTAAATCAAACACCCGATCAACGTGGTCAACTTCAACAAAAGTAGTCATTTTTTTTAATTCGTAATTCGTAATTCGTAATTCGTAGTTTTTATTTAGAGGATGTTTGAAAAGTCTGTTTCTTTGTCATGTTGAATGCAGCGTAGCGGAATGAAACATCTAGTGTATGTGCCACAAAGCCTAGATTCTTTCCTGCGGAACGCTTCGCGAACCTTACGTCCGCTCCAGTCAGAATGACATTTTTATACCTCTTGAAACTTTTCAAACAACCTCTTAGGGAGGTCAGCTATGTAATACTGTTATTCATTCTCCCTTCCCTATTGCTTACTTCTGATCTGCTACAACTTTACTGGCAATAAAACCTACTAATCTATCTAGTAATAAGCCAACTAACCCAACATAAATAAGTGCCAAAATAATCTCACTTAAATTAGTTTCTGTGGTTGTGTTATAGGCATCCCAAATAAATGAACCAATACCTACACCACCTACTAACATTTCGGCGGCTACAATTGCCAACCAAGATAAACCAATGCCAATTCTTAATCCAGTGAATATGTAGGGAACAGTTGCAGGAAAGACAATTTTTAAGAAATACTTTGCTCCTTTGAGTTTTAAAACCTTAGCTACATTGATATAGTCTTGAGGAATTTGTTGTACGCCAACTGTCGTATTGATAATAATTGGCCAAATTGAAGTAATGAAAATCACGAAAATTGCTGAAGGATTAGCTTGTTGAAATGCTGCTAAAGAAATAGGTAGCCATGCTAGAGGCGGGACAGTTCGTAATACTTGGAAGATGGGATCTACAGCATTGTAAACTAGTCGATTTGCGCCGACTAAAATACCTAAGACAATGCCAGCGATCGCAGATAATGAAAAACCTAAAGCAACTCTACCCAAACTACTAAGTAATTGCCAGCCTAAACCTTTATCACTTTCACCATTATCAAAGAAAGGATGGACAATAAACGGGTCCCAAGTTTCAGAAAAAGTTTCGATTGGCCCCGGTAACTCAAAGTTAGGCAACAAGCAAACTAGTTCCCAAAGTCCTAGAAAGATTACTAACGCTACCAATGGTGGTACAACTTTATTTAAAAGTAATTTATTGAGATTATTTCGAGACTTTTTTCTGATTACCCGACTTCCTAAAACAGCAGCCATATTGTCTATTATTTCCGTAATCTTTACAGTATTTTGTATTTTAGTAAATGCAGTATTCAGCAGATGTAAGTTGGGTTGAACGATAGTGAAATCCAACCTATCCCCTGTCACCTATCCCCTGTCACCTGTCACCTATAATTAGACTTTCTTAATTTTCAAGCCTTGTAAATATGCTTCTGGTTTTTCGGGGTCAAATTTCACACCATCAAAGAAAGTTTCAATACCGCGAGAAGTGCTAGTAGGAATTTCGGAATCAGCTACACTAATTGCTTTCGCTGCTTTTTTCCATAAATCTTCTCTGTTTACTTGATCAACAATTTCTTTAATCTTGGTATCTTTTGCGAGATAACCCCAGCGAATATTTTCAGTTATGAACCAAATATCATGGCTCTTGTAGGGATAAGACGCGTTATCTGCCCAGAACTTCATGCGATGAGCAAATTCTTTCTCAGTCCTTCCATTACCATAGTCGATATTGCCTTTAGACCTTTCTATAATATCTGCGGCAGCAACGTTAAAGTATTTACGATCAGAGCAGATTTTACACATCTCCTCTTTGTTTTCTTGTTTCTCGCACCACTGTTGAGCTTCTAAAACGGCCATTAACATAGCTTGTGCAGCATTGGGATTTTGATCAACCCAATCCTTCCGCATCGCAAAGGCTTTTTCTGGGTGATCTTTCCATAATTCACCTGTCACGAGGGCAGAATAACCCAATTTTTGGCTAACTAATTGAGCATTCCAAGGTTCTCCTACACAGAAAGTATCTACAGTACCGACTTTCATGTTGGCTACCATTTGTGCGGGTGGAACAGGTTCTAAAACCACATCTTGATCTGGATTAATCCCGCCAGCCGCTAGCCAATAGCGCATCCATAAATCGTGAGTTCCACCAGGAAAGGTAATACCAGCTTTCAATGCTTTTTGATTAGCTTTAGCTTGAGTGGCTGCTGCTTTGAGTGCCTTGCTTTCTAGATTGACGTTGAGTTCTTTATACTTCTCTGCTACAGAAATAGCCTGACCGTTAGTATTTAACCGCGCCAAGATATACATTGGGGTTTTGTCTTTGATGGTCATTAAATAAGGCATGGGGCTAAGGATGTGTGCGCCATCAATTCCTCCGCCGCCTGAACCAATTTTCAGGTTGTCACGGGTGACAGGCCAAGATTTTTGTTTGATTACCTCAACATCGGTCATGCCATATTTAGCAAAGAAGCCTTTTTCTTTAGCAATAATTAGAGGTGCAGCATCAGTGAGGGCGATAAATCCGAGTTTGGCTTTGGTCGTTTCTACTTTTGGGGCGTTAGCTACTGTAGAGACGTTAGCGGCTGGATTGGCTGAGGGTGCTTGATCGCCTGTGGTAGCTGAGTTGGAATTATTAGCAGCGCAAGCATGAGTCAAGATAGAAGCCGCCGCCGCCGCACCTGTAGTAACAATAAATTTTCTTCTGGAAAAGTTAGTCATTTTTCTGTGTATGTTGTTAATTCGTCATTAGTCATTAGTCATTGGGCATTGAGCATCAACAGTTATCAGTTACCAGTCAGTTAATAACTGTTCACTGATTTAAGTCTCCTCTACTTTCCCTACACCCTCACTCAGCACTCCTAACTCAGCACGCTGCTCAACGCCCCGCTACCGCTAACAGCACTCACGAAAGCTTCTTCTCTTGCTTTCGCGCCGAAGTGTTGGATGAGTAAATCTCGTAATACTGGCTGTAAGTCTTCGCAGGGTATGCCTTTTTGGACGCAGCTACCTAATTCGGCATCTTTACCCACTTTGCCACCCATATAAATGTCAACGCCTTCTACGGCTTTACCATTTTTACGGGCTTTCGTTCCCATCAAACCAATGTCTGCAACTTGGGGTTGTCCGCAAGAGTTGGGGCAACCTGTCCAGTGAATGCGGACTGGACGCGTGAATGTTAATTCAGTCTCCAAGGCTTCAATCATGCTGAGGGCGCGGTTTTTGGTTTCGATGAGGGCGAAGTTGCAAAATTGTGAGCCTGTGCAGGAAACTAGCGATCGCGTCAATAAACCAGGGTCAATAGAAAACCTCTCCAATAAAGGATCAGTTAAAAATGTCTTCAATTGGGAGTCAGAAATATGGGGAATAATCACGTTCTGCTCAACGGTCAGCCGAATTTCACTACTGCCATAAACATCCGCTAACCGTGCCAATTCAAACATATCTTCGGCATATAAACGTCCTACAGGTATGTGCAAACCTACATAGTTGAATCCGGGTTGTTTTTGTTTATACACTCCAATGTGGTCGCGTTTTTCCCAATCAATTTCATCTTTGGGTGCGGCGGGTAGTAATGACTTACCTAAACGCTTTTCAACTTCTAGACGCAACTTCTCTATACCCCATTCATCAATCAGCCACATCAAGCGGGATTTGAGACGATTAGCCCGTAGTCCATTGTCTCGATAAACTTCCAAAATCGCTCTACATACAGCCACTACTTCTTCTGGAGTTACCCAAGCATTGAGAGGAATCGCCGCCTCGCAACGTTTGGCGGAAAAGAAGCCCCCGACTAGGATGTTGAATCCGAAGACTGGGGATTGGGAAAAATCTTGTCCAGTCCCTTCCTTAAACGCTGGAACGAAGGCTAAATCATTGATTTCCGCATGAACGGAATTGTCTCGTCCACCTGCGATCGCTATATTAAATTTGCGTGGGAGGTTACTAAATTCTGGGTTTCCTTGTCCTTTGTTGGTCAACATATCTTGAATTTGTTGCACCAACTCGCGGGTATCATACAATTCATCTGCATCCAACCCAGCGACAGGATCACCTGTAATGTTGCGGATGTTGTCCATCCCTGATTGGACACTAGTTAAACCAACGCTATGAAATCTATTGAAGATATCTGGTAAATCTTCAATTCTGATCCCCCGCAGTTGAATATTCTGCCTGGTCGTAATATCGGCGTTACCATCATCTCCGTAACGCTGTACTACCTCCGCTAATACACGCATCTGTTCGCTGTTAACAATACCATTGGGCATCCGCAGCCGCATCATAAACCTACCAGGAGTAACTGGGCGGAAGAATACACCCACCCACTTGAGGCGATGATCTCGGTCAATTTCGTCCATTGCTTCCCAACCCAAAGAGGCAATTTTTTCTATTTCCTCCTTGATGGCCAGTCCATCTTTTTCGGCTTTGAATCTCTCGAATTTATTCAGACTGGCTTTTGTGGTAGTTGCTGTATCCGTCATAAGCTGACTCTGGTTGCAAATTGCTGGTCAAGTACGAACCTCTAAACAATTTAAAATTCCATATGAAAAAATACAGTTAACTGTGACCGTCACCCTCAAAAGTGCGGCTATATAAACCGTATTGGTACATGAAAAACCAATATTGATGCCTGATTACTTGTTCTCAAATGCGTTCTAGAGAGCTTTATTTTTTAATTCCCCCGAAGGAGGCCGCCTATTACTCACTGAACGCAAATTCACGAATGAATTAGAGAGAATTTGTAATTTTTTACATTGGCTAAATTTGTCAAGAGGTTTATGTGAATGTTTATGTAACAATTTCGATACTTCTCAGGTTATGTTGGGATTTAAGATAAAATCGTATAACTAGCTACAAAATTCTAGTAATAATGCTGAAATTAAATCATTAATATGCGTTTTCTGCATAACATGGGTTTAGGTGACAGGAAGCAGGGGGAGCAGGGGGAGAAAATCCAATTCCCAATGCCTATTGACTAATAACTAATAATTAATCACTAATAATTAATCGCTAATAACTAATAACTATGAAACGTCGTGATTTTATTAATTGGGTGGGTTTGGGTTGGCTAGCTAGTAGCTTACCTGTAGCGATCGCCGCTTGTGCTTCTCCCAATACAACATCCACCACTTCAGGTTCTGATATTTGGCAAACAATAGGTACTGTGGCCGAATTAGACAAAACTGGGCAATTACTCTTGAATGACTCCCCGGCTGGATCTGTATTAGTAGTAGGTACATCTACAGCTAAAAATTTGATTGCTGTTAATCCCATCTGTACCCATAAAGGATGCACGGTGGTATGGCAAGCCGCAAACCAAAAATTTGTCTGTCCTTGTCATGGTGCAGAATATGGAGTTGATGGTACAGTACAGAAAGACCCAGCTACCAAGCCACTCAATACTTACGCCGCCAAGATTGAGGGGAGTTCAGTTGTAGTTAAGCGAATCTAGTTTCAGTCAGCAACACGTATAGTTACTTGGCTGGAGTCATTAGCATTCATCAAAAATCAAAATTTAAGTAAGGTATTGTGAATAATATCGGGCAGCTTTTGGTGCAGGCGCAAGCAGCGCATGATGCGGCTGATTGGTCATCGCTAGTTCAAGATTTACATCAGTTGATTTTGGCGAATGACTCCAAACATTCAGAAATAGCTAATCCAGAATATCTGTTGGAATTAGCATTGACAATTTTAGAGATGGGGGATTTTCAGCAACGTTGGGATATTGCCAAGGTGCTGAATCAATTAGGAACTATCGCCATTCCTTCGTTGATTGCCATATTGGAAGATGAAGACGCAGACGATGAACTACGCTGGTTTGCGGCGCGGATTGTCGGGGAGTATAAATACCCAAATGCGATCGCTCCTTTAGTAGAATTATTGAAAACTAGTGAGGATGAAGAACTCAAAGCGATCACCGCTACAGCACTTGGACAAATGGGAACTCTGGCTATTCCCATACTCTCAGAACTCCTTACCGAAGAAGATACCAGGCTTTTAGCTGTGCGATCACTCTCTTATATTCGTCGCCCAGAAATTATTGCCCCGCTATTGAGCGTAGTACAAGATGCCCAAGCCGCAGTACGTGCAGCCACTCTGGAAGCCCTCAGCAGTTTTCATGATCAACGTGTCCCACCTATACTATTGAACGCTTTAGAGGATGTCGCTGCTCACGTTAGAGGTGTAGCAGTCCAAGGTTTAGGTTATCGTTCTGACTTATGTACAGAATTAGATTTGGTTGCTCAACTACAACCTAGACTTTATGACTTTCATATTGAGGTTTGTTGTAACGCCGCCATCGCCTTAGCGCGGATGGGTGGTGATGCAGCTACCCAACATCTATTTACAGTTTTAATTTCCCCTCACACACCAATAACTCTACAACTCGAAATCATCCGCGCCTTGATTTGGGTAGAGACATTATTGGGTTTGGAGTGCTTGCAAAAGGCACTAAATCATCTAAATTCAGCAACACTTTTACAAGAAATTGTCACAGTTATAGGAAGAGTACAAAAACCAGAGTTAATCTCAGCAGCATCAGGAATTTTGTTAGATATGGTGCAATCACAGCATCCAGCGACAAAAATTACTAGTGTTAAAAGTGCGATCGCTTTATCTTTAGGCCAGTTAGGTTGTCAAGAAGCTACGCCACTGTTGACTGATATGCTGACAGATGGTGATGAATTTGTCAGAGTCCATGCGATCGCTGCTCTCACAAAGTTAGAGAGACATTTCACTGATATCCTCCCCTGCTAACCGCTTACCCTGTGTAGTGGGCGCATTTTTGATCAAAAATGCAAAACAAACCATCACCTCACTGCAAAATTTCTGCGGTAAATCGCAACTTCAGGTAGATTAGTTGATGGGCTGCAATCATTGGAGAGCAAAATGACAGAAGAAGCACAACCAAAACGAGTAGTAGTTGTGGGTGCTGGTTGGGCTGGTTTAGGCGCAACCTACCATTTAGCAAAACAAGGTTATGATGTGACGCTTCTGGAAGCAGGCCCCTATCCTGGTGGACTAGTAGCAGGTTGGCAAACAACCGCAGGTAAATCTGTAGAAGCAGGAATCCACGGCTTTTGGTATCCTTACAAAAACATCTTCGCCCTCATCAACGAATTAGAAATAAATCCCTTCACTACCTGGACACGTTCCGCCCAATATTCTCCGGCTGGTTTGGAAGTAGAATCACCAATTTTTCAAGATTTACCTAGACTACCCACACCCATTGGCACTTTTATTTATCCCCAATTTCAACGTCTACCATTAATTGACCGTCTCAGTGCCTTACCTTTATTTTATAGTCTGATTGATTTTGATAATTCGGATGAGGCTTGGCGACGTTATGACTATGTAACAGCACGAGAATTATTCAAGTCTTTTGGTGTGTCAGCACGATTGTATAAAGAAGCATTTGAACCAATGTTATTGGTGGGTTTATTTGCCCCTGGTGAACAATGTTCAGCCGCTGCAACATTGGGAATGCTGTACTTTTTTATTTTGGCTCACCAAGCTGATTTTGATGTGGTTTGGTGTCGGGGAACTGTCGGTGAGAAAATATTTCGTCCCTGGGTGGAACGCATAGAAAAAGCTGGGGTGAAAGTCTTACCAAAACACCGTGTTACTGACTTAATTATTGATAGTAATAATCGGGCGACTGGTGTAGTTTGCGGTGATGAAGTGTTTGAAGCTGATGCGGTAATTTTTGCAGTTGGTGTGACTGGGATGAAAAAGATTGTCGCTAATAGCCCCAGCTTACAAAGCCGCGATGAATTTCGTAATTTGCATAATTTAGGGGCAATTGATGTATTAGCAACGCGGTTGTGGTTTGACCGTAAAATTGATATTCCCCGTGCTTCTAATGCTTGTTTTGGTTTTGATGACACCACAGGCTGGACATTCTTTGATTTGAATGCTTTACATGACGAATATAAACATGAAGAAGGCACAGTAATTGAAGCTGATTTTTATCACGCCAATCAGTTTTTAAATTGGAGTGATGAGGAAATTGTGGCTAAAGTCCAGCGATATTTAACTACTTGTGTACCAGGATTTAGAGAAGCGAAAGTAATAGATAGTAGTGTGATTCGGTTACCCCAGGCGGTGACTCACTTTGCACCCGGTAGCTATCGCCATATGTTGCCAGCTAAGACAAGTTTTAGTAATGTATTTATGAGTGGTGATTGGATTATTAATCGTCACGGTTCTTGGTCACAGGAAAAGGCTTATGTTACAGGTTTAGAAGCGGCGAATCTAGTAATTTCTCATTTGGAAGATGGTACAATTGCCGAAATTTTACCCGTTGAGGAAGACGAAGCACATATACAAGTAGCGAGAAATATTAATCAAACAGTACGTAATTTAGGTAAATCTATATTGCCTAATTTCTGGTTGCCGTAGGAGAATACAGGCTAATTACACAGTAGGTTGGGTTGACGCAAGGAAACCCAACACGTTATCAGTGAACATTTATCAGTTAAATGTTCGGTTGCGCTGCGTTGGGCTTACTGAGATTTCTAGCCCTTTAAACCTTAAGATTATAGGACTTCACAAATTACGGAATAACGAACCACAGAGACGCAGAGAACACAGAGAAATAAGGGTTTGAGATTGGTGCGTGACGGCAAGTTGAATATATGGCTGATGTTTTAAATCTTATCGCTGCCGTCACACACCCTACGTTACTGGGGTAATGCCTGAAAAAGTAAAGATTTATATTGCTTTTCGGAAATTAGCTTGGAATTTTCCCGATTATATTGATAATATCTATACCAGATTAACCACAGAACCTTGAAAATTTAATCTAAAAGCTTACTATTACTTCTGTAAACTTTTGTTGCGGAAATGGCATTTGTGGGGGTAGAGCGATCGCTGAAACTCTGATTATTTCGTTGACCCCCGCAGATCGCTTGCTATGCAAGGCTTTGAGTAGGGTAAACAGGTAGGTTATTCTCAATAATTTCAGCTTGTTGACAGGTAATTTCCACCCCCCGCAAAAATAACCCTTTCAAACTCAGTCACAGTAAGGTTTCTATAAAGGCAGGGTTTTCCATTTATTCCCCTTCGCGGGGACGGAAACTTGTAATCCAGCTTGGATATCTGCTTGTGAAATTGTTTTCCATTTATTCCCCTTCGCGGGGACGGAAACTTAGCAAGTCCTCACCCATTATGGGACAGTAAGCAGGTTTTCCATTTATTCCCCTTCGCGGGGACGGAAACCTTAAGCAAAAGCTGGAGAGGAATCACGGAATATGGTTTTCCATTTATTCCCCCTTCGCGGGGACGGAAACCTTTTGAAAAATGCTCGAAAACCTAACTGAGCATTTTAGGTTTTCCATTTATTCCACTTCGCGGGGACGGAAACTTGAATGAATTCAAAATGTGTACAATCGAACATGATCAAGTTTTCCATTTATTCCCCTTCGCGGGGACGGAAACCTCCTATCCATTTCTCAAAAACAATAGCAATTAATAGTTTTCCATTTATTCCCCTTCTCGGGGACGGAAACCCAGTGCCGCAGCACATGGTATTCTCTGAAAACCCCACGTTTTTTTCCACTCATTCCCCTTCATGGGGACGGAAACGTCATAGTGACAAACTGCACAACGGCAGAAAATACAGACTTTCCATTTATTGCGAATTACGAATTGCGAATTACGAATTGCTTTTATTCCCCTTCGCGGGGACGAAAACCTGCTGTATTACCTGGGAAGAAGTTCATGCAGAGTGTTTGATTTTTCTGCTGGATGGGAAACTAAAGTAGGAAACAATGGTCTTAGGGTGTGATAAAAACATCTCAAAGATGTGCATCTGAGATTCTGTTAAATATGAAAAAACCACTGGCTTTATTTTCCTTCGGTTTGGGAATTACACTTTTCAACCCGTTACCAATAGCTGTGAGTCAGGTAACTCCCCAACCATCAGCACCGCCATCTCAGATATCGCCAGCGTTAAAACTAGTTGATATTGGTACTTGTCAACCTGCGCGTGCTTGTTTGGGTTGGGATGAACAATTGTTTCTCGGTCATGGCGGTTTAAAAAAAGATCGCCAATCTCTATTAAAATCAATTGACAATAGTTTGAGTTATTTAAATACACCTAGAGCGATCGCAGTCTACAATAATTACCCTATCAAGGAAATTACCCTCGAAAGAGTACGCCGCAGTTTAAGACGGTTTCGCCAATTAGTAGCTACAGCCAAATCACCTGCACAACTGCAAACTGCGGTACGTCGGGAGTTTGCTTTTTATAAGTCAGTGGGTGACGATAATCGGGGTACGGTGAAGTTTACCGCCTACTACGCACCGATTTATCAAGCCAGTCGTACACGTACTGCACAATACAAATATCCCATTTATCGCGTACCCTCAGACTTTGAGCAATGGACTAAACCCCACCCGAAACGAGTTGAGTTAGAAGGGGTAGATGGTCTGTTGGGAAATAAAAGCCGATTAAATGGGTTGGAAATGTTTTGGTTACGCGATCGCTTTCAAGCATACATGATCCATATCCAAGGTTCAGCCAAACTCAATTTAACTGATGGCACTCAAACTAGTGTTGGTTTTGTACGCGGTACAGATTACCCTTGGAATAGTATCGGCCGATTACTGTTTCAAGATGGCAAACTCTTTAAGGAAGAGTTGAATATGCCAGGGATTATTCGGTATTTCCAGAAAAATCCTCAATCAATGGATAATTATTTACCACGCTGGGAACGCTTCATCTTTTTCAAAGAAACTAAAGGTGAACCAGCTACAGGTAGTATTAGCGTTCCTTTAGTACCAGAACGTTCCATTGCTACAGATAAAGCCATTATGCCTCCCGGTGCTTTAGCTGTCATTAATGGTTCATTTCCCTATCCCGATCGCAGTGGTAAATTGGTAAACCGTCAAGTTAGCCGCTTTGTGCTTGACCAAGATACAGGTAGTGCTATCAAAGGCCCTGGTAGAGTAGATTACTTCTTAGGTTATGGTGACTTAGCAGGCGATCGCGCCGGTATTACAGTCGCTACTGGTTCTATATACTACTTACTTTTGAAATAATTTCTAATTCGTAATTTGTAGTTAGTAATTAAAATTACGAATTACGAATTACGAATTACGAATTATTAACCCTACATTGCTCTTTGCCCCATATGTTGACTGTCAAGCCCTTGCTTGATCCATTTCAGGCATTCATATTCTGATTTAAATAATTTCGGTGCAGCAATGTTATTTAACAACTCTGGTGGGTAATGATCGTAAAAATACCTGCCATTTTCATGGAAGAGAATAATTAAATTTTTACGATAAACATAGCGAGATTGAAAAATGTCACGTTGACTAACAAAATCTGCATTTTTGTCTAGATGTTCTATAGCAATTTCAACAATGTTATTAGTGCTATTGCCATATATTTTTGCAGGATTATCTGCTTTATGAAACTGACTTTTACGTCCCACTTCTGACAAGAGTTTATACGAATAAATTTCGTACTGGTCTGCTTTGCCAAAAATAAATGGAATGATGAGATATCCTTTATATGAAACCGAATTTTCATAAAGAAGACGACTCATCTTAACCTCCTTTGATATAACAGCTTCAACAGCGATTACCTCAACAATCCGCATGAGTATTGAACCCATTTCTATGAGTTAATCAGCAGCATTGTTGAACAACCTTTTAGCAATTTTGACAAGAGGGGTATCACCCCCTTTTTTGAAGATGATACTGGATAAGTTCTGATCAAAAAAGGATTGCAATCACCATTATCTCTTTTTTTTAAAGTAGTCTTGATGAGATATATTGCAAAAGTCAAAAAACCATGAATTTAAGTATATCGATAGATATCTAGAGAGATATACAAGATAGTGCCATAAGATAAACGCTATACGTCAAAAGTGGAGAAAAACATGAGATGGCTCTGGATGGCTATTACTTGGGGATTAACTGTATCACTAATATTAAGTATATTTGCTGTGATGAAACCGACTCAAAGCAAAGTACCCCAGTTAAGTAATGAAGAATCTCCGTCATATAAATTGGAAATAGTCAAAAACCGTGGTGATTTAATTCGTCTCAATGGTCAAAGGGTCAAACTGATTGGGCGTTATACATCAAAAACTTGGAAACCAGACCCAAGATTTACAGGAATTGCGGATTTTCAAGGACTTTATACAAAATCGCAAATTGTGCTTGAGGATGGTACTGAGGTGAGTATTTTTCCATCTTGGAACAAACAATCTTTGCGATCGCCAGATGAGGTAGAGAAATATAATAATCAAATGGTTGCAGCGATGGGAGTAGTGCAGTTTGAAGCCACACTCTATCCAAATTCTCAAACACGCGAATCTTTCATTAACTTAGTCGAAATGGAAAACCACGCTCAATTCTGAGTTCTCCTCTCATCACCAAAGACTAAGTTGATTAGGTGGAAAGTCTAGCTGATTCCACGGTAAAGGGGGAACTGCAACAGCATTTTGTTCTAATAGCTGTTGAAAGTGGCGAGCTATGTTAGGCGATCGCTCTTCTAGGGGACAATGAACAAAGAAATAAATTTTTACTCCTGAGTCCAACCATTGCTGAATCTGGCTCACCCATTCTTCCATAAACGGCTGATTCACTGACAAGTTGGGATGAGAAATAAATCGAATCAGACAAAAAGGTGCGGTGACGCTGAATTGTAAAGGGAGTTTAGGTTTGCGTCGCTCTGATTGTAATTGGGGGTCATCATCTCCAGAGTAGATGGGACGGGAATCTAAAAGCACTCTTCCCACGCCTAAAGTTTGTAAAAGCTGTGTCAAATTAGTGGTGTGTGGTTCTCTAAACCAGTCGGGATGTCTTACTTCCAGTGCTAGTGGTGATTCTTGACGCGGCCAAGCTTCTAGAAACATAGCCAAATCATCAATTGATGCAGGGGAATAACTTGGCGGTAACTGGGCAAATATGGGGCCAAGATGCTTACCTAAAGGGCGCATTCCTGCTAAAAAGTCTAAAGCAGTCGGAATATAAGGTGCTAATAAACCTTTGTGAGTAATATCCCGTGGTAATTTCAAACAAAACTCAAAGCCTGGGGGTGTTTCCGTCGCCCATCGGCTGACAGTTTCTGCATTAGGTATGGCATAGAAAGTGGTATTACCTTCTACAGTGGTAAAGCGACGACTGTAGAGGTGGAGAAATTCTGTTGCACGAGTACCTTGGGGATAAAGTTCCCCCAACCAACCTTTATATGCCCAAACAGCACAACCAATAAAGAAGTTCACAAGCTTTGATAAAAATAACTTCTGGAGAACTTTGAGTGTTCCTAATTAATTGTAAGTGCTGTTAGCAGTAGCGGGGCTTTGAGCAGCGTTGCTCCCGTTCTCATTTGAGGTGTTTCAAATTCTCAAATCCACAGCAATACGATGGGCGCAAGCAAAGCCCGAAAACGCCACTGCATTCAAACCCTGACCCGGAAATGTACTGTCTCCCACACAATAAAGCCCTGGAATAGATGTGCGATTAAAGGGCATTCCCAATAATCCCCACAACTTGCGCCGGGGTATCGGCCCGTAAGTCCCATCTACGCGCCCCAAAAAACGGCGATGGGTTCGAGGTGTCCCCACTTCCAGATAGTCTAAGCTTGCATCTAACCCTGGAAAAATCTTCTCTAATCGGTCAATAATTCGCCAAGCAGCCGCTTCTTTCTTGGCTTCGTAGTCCCTAGCAGACATTCCCTGCCAATCATCAATCCAGTGGGGTGTGAAGGCATGAATGATATGATATCCCTTTGGTGCTAAGTCTGGGTCAAGCAAGGTGGGAATGGACACAAAAAGCGTGCCTTCCGATGTCATCATATTTTGCCAATCTTCTAAAATAATATGATGGCATTCCGTCCCAGCAGGCAAAACTGACTCTTTGACCCCTATGTGCAGACTTAAAAAGCTCGGAGACTTTTGATAAGATTGCTGCCAATTTTTCTCATTATATGGTATTTTCTCCACAGGAAGTAATTTTTCAAATGTATCCCAACGTGTAGCATTAGAAACTATGCGTTTACCTTGGTAAATTTCACCACTAGCTAATTGCACACCAACAGCCCGGCCTTTTTCGGTGAGGATTTTTGTTACCTTAGCTTGGTACTTAATCTGACCACCTGTATTTTCTAACCCTTGTACAAGCTTTTGAGCAATTTGTCCTACGCCACCTTTGGGATAGTTTACGCCGCCATAATGTCTATCAGAAAAGACCATTCCAGCATTAATCATGGGTGTCATGTTGGCTGGAACTACAGACCAGCAGTAACATTCCATATCGATAAATTGTAATAATTGGGGGTCTTTAATATAGCGTCGGGCTACATCTCCAACATTTTGAGGCAGATACTTGACTAAACCAAGACACGCTAAAGGGTGCTGCAAAAATACCCGCAGCAGATACCGAGGTTCTTCTAGAGACAGTAAATCTATATTGTTAAGATAATTGAATACGCGCCAACATTCGTTATAAAAGCGACGAATCCCTTTAGATTCATGAGGAAAGTAAGCAATAAGACTTTGCAAAAAGTGGTGATAATCCCTATCAACTTTCAAGTCTAAACCTTGGGGGAGATGATAATGAATTTGGACGCGATCGCTAATTGTTTCTAGGCTAGTATTGACAGCTTTCAGGGCGCGGGTAAGTAAATTTGTAGTACCTTTGTTTCCTAATCCAAAAATCATCGATGCCCCCACATCAAATCGATAACCTTCGCTCTCAAAGTAGCCAGCACTACCCCCAGGAATTAAATAACTCTCCAGTACCAGCACTTTCGCGCCTTTGGCTGCTAGCTGGGTAGCTGTTACTAAGCCACCAATACCTGAACCAATTACAATTACGTCAAATAAAGATGGTGTAGTGCTGAGAGTAGGAGACATGGGGAGAGCCGATACAAGAAATTTACTAAGACACTTGTATTCTATATTACTTTTAGTTAGTCCAATCATAGACTGTCTTTACTAAGGCAAAAACTGAGAAAGACAAAGATATGTTTGGCTATTTTTCTGAGTACCTAAAAACATAAAAAAGAGGGACGAGTCTGCTACCGCCGACCAATCCCGTCTGCCGATCCTTAAAGAGAGGAGAACACTGATAATAATATAACCATGATTGAGAATACTTGTCAACTATTAATGAAAATTTATTGCAATAGTTTTGGGGACTGGGGATTGGGGACTGGGGATTGGGGACTCGGAATTTTAGATTTTGCGGAAAGTTCTGTAGGCGGGTTTCCCGCCGTAGGAAACTTTTCAAGACGGATTTTGGATTTTGGATTGAATAATCTAAAATCCAAAATTGAAAGGCTGGGGAGTGGGGATTGGGGACAAGGGTCAGTAACTTATGACTGATTTAATGCAAGAATTTTGAATTCCCCGAAGGGGGTTGACCAGGAAAGAGTATGATGATGTTTCAGTTCTTGTAGAATAAAAAACGGCTATTTTGAGCTATGGCGGTACAACTGCGTGTTTATGTTCCTCCTCATCCTTTAATCAAGCATTGGCTGGCAGTTGCCCGTGATGCGGCTACGCCTTCAGTCTTATTTCGTAGTGCTATGACTGAGTTAGGTCGGTGGCTAACTTATGAAGCCGCGCGGGAATGGTTGCCGACACAAGAAATTATGGTGCAAAGCCCCCTGGATAGCTGCCCTGGGACAGTGGTTAATCCACAAATTCCTATGGCAGTTGTGCCGATTTTACGGGCAGGTTTGGGGTTATTAGAAGGGGCGCAAACTTTACTGCCCTTAGCGTCGATTTATCATCTGGGTTTGGTGCGAAATGAAGAAACGCTAGAACCTTCATGCTATTTGAACAAATTGCCAGAAAAATTTGCCCCCCAAACGAGGGTATTGATTACTGACCCGATGTTGGCTACAGGTGGATCAATTATGACAGCTATGTCAGAATTGATCCGGCGAGGTGTTGATCCAGCTTTAACACGGATTGTTTGTGTAGTAGCTGCGCCGCCAGCTTTACAAAAATTGAGTCAGACCTATCCTGATTTAACAATTTACACTGCCACTATTGATGAAACAGTCAATACTCAAGGGTTTATTGTACCGGGACTAGGAGATGCAGGCGATCGCATCTTTGGCACATAAGTTAGTATGCAGCTAGGGAAGGAAAATAACTCAACTGATCTAAAACTGATCTAAAAGTTGCCAAGTTTCTTCAAAGGGATAAAGTTATGAGTCAGCGCGATGGTTTTGCTAGTGGTTTTTTCGCAGGGGCGATATTTGGTGGCGTAGTCGGGGGAATTGTGGGTGCTGTCATTGCTTCTCGTCGAGATGAAGAAATAGTGGAAGAAGGTACAGAATTGATGAGTAGCCCCAAAGAAAATAAGAAAGTATCAACGAAACGCCGTCAGATGATATCTTCAGAGAATGAAGGCATAGAAATGGAGACAACACGGCGATCGCTCGAAGATAAGATTGCCCAGTTAAACGCCACAATCGATGAGGTAAGGAAACATCTGGGGGATGTCAATGGCGGTTCTACTCAATCTGCTCATGATCGATCTCTTAGCCAAGATTCTTAAAAAGGTGACATCTACACTATTCCCCCACTTTCTCACAGGTGTAGGTTTTGACACTTTCCCCAACCAATACTGCTTTTAGGGTGTAGGGTTATGAAGGTGTAAGGGCATAGAAATTGATAAAACTATGATTATTCCCTTAGTTTTACAAACATCACTCATTAGACCTAGCTTGAAAATGATATGTGTCATTCTGAATGAAATGTAGAATCTTTGAGATGTTTCGCTTTGCTCAACATGACAGCTTCAGCATTTATGCAAGAGGTCTATGGCTTGATTCAAAACCTACACTTGTCATATCCCTGCTCATGGCGGTTAATGCGGTAACTCTCGGCATACGTCAATGACATCGACTAAATTAAAATCTATAGTAAGACCGCGTTTAACACTTAGTAGGAAACTAAACCATCCATGTATTTACTGATTACTACGTTAGTTACTTTCTTAACCGTTTACAGCTACTTGCTAATTATTCGGGTTTTATTGACTTGGTTTCCCCAAATCAACTGGTATAACCAACCATTTGCAGCCTTAAGCCAAGTCACAGACCCCTATCTCAACTTATTCCGTTCAATTATTCCCCCTTTGGGTGGTATGGATTTTTCTCCCATTCTCGCTTTCGTGGCGTTGAATTTAGTCACTAACCTTCTAAGCAATCCTTATCTTCTACGTTTGTTCGGAGCATTTTAACTCTGCAAACCTTTGAATTTAGTGGGGTGGATTTGATCCCCCCACTAAGTTCAAAATTCAAAAATAACTTCTACTTACGGATTTGTGCGCTAAAACCCGAAGCTTTAAATTGCTTCAGCTGCAAAGGTAAAGGCTGATTTGCAGGTACAGAAATTCTTAATTCAAAATCACTAGTGCCGGGTGGGACTTCTGCAATAGAACCAAGACGATTACGATTTTGTAATATGGAGTCATTGTTGGCATCATATATGCGCCCATAGATATCTGCATCGTAGACGGTTTTATAAGTGCCATTCTGGGCTTTTCCAGTAACAATAAAGCAATTAGCAGCCGCACTACCACTACTGCTAACAGCCCCTTGAGCCAATTCAGGCGGACAATCCTTGTAAGATAAGTCAGAGAGTTTAATCTGTGTCAACGCTACAGCCACAGGAGTCCATACCCACGAGATTAATGTCATGAGACAGGAAAGCAAGATGCCTGTCATAAATCTTGAGTAGTTTAACTTAAATGTTATTCTGATTTTCTTTTCCATAGATGTATAAGGTAGCAAGGAAAGTTGGGGATTGGGGATTGGGGACTGGGGATTGGGGACTGATGATGCCCAATGCCTAATACCCCATGACTAGAAACTTCTATTTAACTTTTGTAATAATTATTAAATCAGACCCTCGATTACTATTAAATTATGACACCAGATGAGATAACAACAGCGTTGCAAGCAGCTTTTAATCGTTGTGATGCAGCCAGCTGTCCTCTCACTGACAGGCAAAAAGAGATTTTATTGCAATTGGTCGAGGAAATTCACAAGCAATCTAAGCGAGGGAAGTTAGATACTCCCAATCCTTTAGATGAACTCACCCCAGAGGAACTAGAGATATTTTTAGAGTTCGTGAAGATAGAGGAACAACAAAACCGCACTTGGAAGGTGCAGTTACTGAACGACTGGCTGCATAACAACGACTCAGGTAAAGTGCAGTTTATTCGCGATCGCTATGGTTTACAGTGGTTAAATCGTGTAGAGTCTTATCACTTCGACAAATATGCCTATTTTGAGGATGCACTAAAACTAAGAATAGGCGATCGCATTGAAGTTTCCAATGCCCTATGGGAGTGGGTGCAGAATGATGGCCCCTGCAAAAGAGAATGGTTTCTTTCCATTGTGATTCAGATTGATGAACTTAATAATAGTAGTGAAGACTCCTCTACTAACTGCGTTGTTCGCTTCTATAACGGGACTGAGTACGAAATTCAAGGCATTTACGAGTGGAATAGATTCAATTGGCGTTGGCCGAAAAAGTAATGAGTGGTGAATGGTGAGTAATGAGTGATGAGTGGTGAGTGATGAGTGATGAGTAATAAGTAATGAGTGCTGAGTAATAAGTAATGAGTGCTGAGTGGATATGAGTTACTTTTTTGTCTATTACCTGTCACCTGTCACCTGTCACCTGTCACCTATCACCTATCACCTATCACCTTCTTCAAGGCTAAAGTTAAGCCGTCGCCGATGGGGACGAGACTTAAACTTACTCTTTGGTCTTGTAGTAGTTTTTCATTAAAGGCGCGGATTTTTTTGGTGCGATTATCTTGGATTTGGGGGTCTGCGACTCGTCCTGACCAGAGAACATTATCAATGGTTATCAGTCCTCCTGGACGAACTAGTTGCAGCGATCGCTCATAATAGTTGTCATAATTGCTCTTGTCAGCATCAATGAAGGCAAAGTCAAAGGTTTCTGCTTCACCTGTGGCTAGTAATTGGTCTAAAGTCTCTAAAGCTGGGGCGATGTGTAGGTTAATTTTATGGGCTACTCCAGCTTGTTGCCAATAACGACGTGCGATCGCCGTAAACTCTTCACTATTATCACACGCTACTATCTGTCCTTTGGGGGGTAAAGCTAGTGCTACCACTAGAGAACTATAGCCTGTAAAAACTCCCACTTCTAAGGTTTTCTTTGCGCCTAATAACTGCACCAGCAACGCCATAAATTGTCCTTGTTCTGGTGCAATTTGCATCCTACCCATTGGATGTTGGGCTGTTTCTTGCCGCAATTGGGTTAATATTTCTGCCTCTCGCAATGAAACGGATAGTAAATAATCATATAAATTTGGTTCGAGTCCCAGAGTCTTAGTTGTCATTGAATGCTAATTTTGCTAATGGTAATAATAATTAATTTGTTATAGCTTGTCTTCCTAGTGAACGCGTAACGTATCCGTAGGATTCACCCGATAGAGTATTTTGAATTCACTGCGGTACTAGGTAGTATGTAATTATTATAAAATTTTTCTCAATCTAGAGGTGGATAATATTCTATTTTTGTTTCCACCTCCAGGGCGATAAAGTGCCAGGATTTAATAGTTAATTTTAAAGCAGATGAATGGACTAAATCCTTCATTGTAAGCAAGAGAGTTGTGTACTTGTTTTCGTGGTCAGTTTCATAGTAGTGTGTGTTTGGTGTGAGGAGTAATTCAGTCACGTACACTGAATAAAAATTGGTACGTTTGGCTAAATATCCGGGGTAAAAGTCCTAAACTTGCTTCTAGCAAGTCAAAGGAGAAATAGTTAAACCTTGGGTTGATATTATCTAAGGTTTAATTATTTTATTATTGTGAAATAATTGTATGCAAAAAAATATTTTTTTAATTGTAAATCTAAAAACATTTTAAATAAATAGGTTGAATTTGTATGACAGAAAAACAAACCTTACAACCACCACAGCAGCAAGAACCACCAGGCGTTGAGTCTAAAATGCAGCCAAAACCTAAGGCAGAAGATCCTCAATATGAAGGTAGTGGTAAGTTAAAAGATAAAGTTGCCTTAATTACGGGTGGCGATAGTGGAATTGGTCGTGCTGTGTCTATTGCATTTGCTAAAGAAGGCGCAGATGTAGCGTTTGTTTACCTGAAAGAACACGGTGATGCTGAAGAAACAAAAAATTTGGTAGAAGAACAAGGACGTGCTGTATTATCTATAGCAGGCGACATTACCGATGAAGCTTTTTGTCAGCGCGTTGTTCAACAAACAGTAGATGAGTTTGGTAAACTAGATATTATTATCAATAATGCTGCTGAACAACATCCACAAGAAAGGATTGAAGATATTAGTCAAGAACAATTAGAACGCACTTTTCGTACTAATGTTTTCTCGATGTTTTACATTACCAAAGCAGCAATAAAGTATTTGAAAGAAGGTAGTTGCATTATCAATACTACATCTGTAACCGCCTATAAAGGCAATCAGCAACTGTTAGATTACTCATCTACAAAAGGTGCAATTGTTGCCTTTACTCGTTCCTTATCACAAAATTTAGTGAGTAAGGGAATTAGAGTCAATGCTGTCGCACCTGGTCCGATTTGGACACCTTTAATTCCTTCAACTTTTCCCCCAGATAAAGTAGCAAATTTTGGCAAACAAGTGCCAATGGGCAGACCAGGACAACCGGAAGAAGTTGCGCCTAGTTATGTTTTCTTAGCTTCTGATGATTCCTCTTATATATCTGGTCAAGTATTACATCCTAATGGTGGAGAAATAGTCAATGGCTAGGGCTAAATGAGTAATCAAATTTCACTGAAGACTTGATAAATCACATCTTTAGTAAATTTTGAATTGCTTTGTCTGCCAATAGAGGGATGATTTCATGAACAAATGTTGTTAGTCTAACGGGGGAAAAAGATTTAGAATTAACAAAAAAAGCCTATGGTATCTGCAAAACAACTGTATGGAACTGACCTGGTAGATTGTGCTAGGGCAAATGCCAAACTGGGAATTGAAACTGCTGCTTATCAATGTGGTTATGGCGATGATATTAATACGTTTGCACGAAAACTCAGACAAGCTTGTGAGCAGATGAATTTACAAGTTAAGGAACTGAGTGAATTAGTGACTGACCAGGACATAATACTAGAAATGGGTACTGGTGAAATCATTGCTCCAGATACATCTTCAGAACTGTAGAAATTGGAGGCTAGTACCGCTACGCGGCAGAAAAAGCTGATAAAATAGGCTTTTAAGTTATTGAGAATAGTTGCTGTATTTACACCCTGCTGTACTAGTAATTCCTACTCAGGACTTAGCAGTCATTAATCAGTTTAAGATGAATCTTGCCAAGTTGAAGTAAATCAAGACACCTAAGACATCAACTGCTGTAGTAATAAATGGTGCAGACATCAAGGCGGGATCTAAACGCAGAAAGCGAAATAAAAACGGTAGTGCTGAACCAGAGACAGAAGCCAAAATCGAAATAGCTACTAGACTAGTACCGACTGCGATCGCCACTTCTAATTTTCCTTGTAGCAAGAAAGCCCACACTGTAGCGATACTACCTAACATACCACCCAGCAATGCACCAGCGATCGCCTCACGCCCAATTACCTGCAAAGTCCCCAGGGATCTGATTTCGTCGGTATTCATACCCCGAATCACCACAGTGGAAGATTGTGCGCCAACGTTACCGCCAGTACCAGTAAGTAAGGGAATAAAGGCAGTTAAAGTAACAAACTTGGTCAAAATATCTTCTTGGGATTTAATAATCGTACCTGTGACAGTATTGGTAATCAGCAAGATAAATAACCATAAAACTCGTTTACGGGCTACTTTAAATAAATCCATCTGAAAATAATTATCGCCATTAGACTGCACGCCACCGCCTACAGCATAAATATCTTCAGTAGTTTCTTGTTGCAAAATATCAATGACATCATCGACGGTGACAATACCCACCAGACGTTCTTCTCGGTCTACTACAGGCACAGCCAGAAAGTCGTATCTTTGAATCAATCTGGCGACTTCTTCTTGGTCTGTATCAGTGTGAACAAAAATCACATCACGGGTCATGATTTCGCCAATGGTTTGTTCAGGCTGAGATGTGACCAACTCTCGCAATGAAACTATCCCCGTTAATCGTCTCGCTGCATTAGTAACGTAAAGATAGTAAATCATCTCACTAGCATTAGCTAGGCTGCGAATCCGCTCTAAGGCTTGAGTTACCGTAAAGTTTTCTTTTAGAGCTATTAACTCTAAAGTCATTATTCGCCCAGCCGTATCAGCTTCATAACCCAAAAGTAAAGCTGTAGCTTGGCGTTCTCCTGGACTCAGTTGTTCTAAAAGACGATTAACGACTTTAGCCGGTAATTCATCAAATAACCTAGCTCGGTCATCTGAAGACATTTGGTCAACAATATCACGGACTTCTTGGCTTTTGAGTTCCTCAATCAGCCGTTCTTGAACGCTGTAATCGAGATATTCATAAACTTCAATCGCCTCACTTTTTGAAAGTAACCGAAACGCCAGAGCGTGCATTGCTTCTGGTAGACCTTCAATGGCCTCAGCAATATCCGCAGGCTGCACAGGTACGAGAATAGCTTTAGCTCCCTGCAAATCTCCTGCTTCCAATAGCATTCGCAGCTGAGTCCTAACTAAATCTCGTAGTTCCCTACGTGACATATCCTGAAGGGCAGAGTTTAAATTGTTCGTCTCTGTCACTTTCCACTTTCCTCGACCAGTAATAACAAAGTTGCTGCCCCTAGTCTAAGGGATAGTGGCAAAGTATAAACCTAAACTTGTTGTAATTTTTCGTGATTTAGGTATGGGGTGCAAGAAACTGGCTCATATTCCATACTCAGATCCAAGTGGAATATTTGCTTATACTCTTCAAGCAAGATTTATTAATACGTCAATAGTCAGACGCTAAAGTTTTACCTGGCTTCTAAATTAAAGCCTATGAAGTCATATCACTTCATCGAAAAAATTCAGAAATAAAAGAGGTTTTGAAAATGGCAATACAACAGTTAAGTTTGCAAAAAGTTAACCAACAAAACCAAGAATGTATTCAAGACTGTTTAGACTGCTCTAATATTTGTTTAAATACTGTGACCGCATATTGCTTAACAAAAGGTGGTATGCACACAGAACCAGAGCATATCCGATTAATGCTTGATTGTGCTGAAATTTGCCAAACCAGTGCTAACTTTATGTTACGCAGTTCTGACTTGGATGTGCGTACCTGTGGAGTTTGTGCTGACGTGTGTGAACGATGCGCCCGTAATTGCGATCGCTTCGAGAATGATTCACAAATGAAGGCTTGTGCTGATATGTGTCGCCGTTGTGCCGAAACTTGCCGGAGAATGTCTATGGCTAGAGCTTAAGAATCAGCATTTTTTCTCTGTTGATTTATTCTCATGGAGGGATATGGAATAATCAGCAAAAAGTCTATTGCATAATAAAGCCAAAAATCAAGCTCTCAAGAGTGTAATTTGAGAGCTTGGTTTTTTATAATCTAGAAAAATGAATATAAATTAATTAACGTCTAGATCACTCTAAAATTTTCTAGTCATCCTGAATCATGGGAGATTAACACTACACTCGGCTTTTTTGAGAGGTTGGGTATCTTTAAATTAGCAATCAGGAATACAGATTTTTATTTCCGTGTTTCACGCTATATGTAAAACATTTAAGTCAAAGCAAATATACTGCTATGTTATAGTATATGGTAGTGTATGGTGATAAGATGTAATAAATAATGCGGATCACCTCAATATTATGCTGAAATATTAGATAATATGTACATTGAAGAAGCTAGGCAGTCATTGAGCTAGTCCCACATTAATGATAAGATGTAAGCAGTATCAGTAAATTTACCAAGAATATACGTAGCTAAAACTGATTTTAGACAAATAGTCTCTTGTGTAAAAAAATATCATCCTTTGGACTCTTGCAGTTTAGCTAAAAACCAAGTAAATACTACAAATAGCTCAATTACAAATAGGTTTAGGTTGCATATTTGATGCAACTAATTTAAAAAAATCCCCGCCTACATCAAGAAAATTATTAAGTATAATTCTCATGGATACTACTACTAATAAATCAATTTCTTTGTCACAAAAATCAACAGAACAAATCATGGAAGAACAGCGTATCCATGATGTGCTGCTGTTGTTAGAAAATTTGTCATATCGAGAAGAAACAACAGTTAAGTTGATATTAGATTGTTTATATGATGTAGGAGCAACCAACATAATCAACCAAAAATTTCATTCATACTTCATGAATGGTGCAGTTAAGAAAGTTGCCAGATTATCTAAGCCTGTATTTAGAATGATTGCTTGGCGATGGTTCAAGAAAAATTGCCCACAACTGATAACTAATTGGCTCTACGAACAAGTTAGTTTTAACAAAGCTATTATACCGCAGGCACAAATAGTTGTGGAACAGGTACAAATCCCAAAAGACTTACCAGTAATATTAGAACATAAAAACAGAGAAGTGAAAAACCTTCGTTCTCAAGTCAGAGTCTTAATTGCAATTTTTATCCTGGCAATCACTTCATTTGGTGGTAGTTTTTTGTGGCTCAATCATAAATTAGAGCAAGCACATCTACAAACACTTGAAGAATTACAAACTCAACTCCAAATTAGACCAACGAGTGTGAATAATCCTTAACCAGTGGTGGCGATGAACTACACACCATATTTTGTCTAAATCAAGAAAACTTGGTCAGAAATCCCAAAAGTTTTTTTGTTTTCGGTGTCAGAAGTGTACGACGATAAGCGTCTGCGGCTTTTTTAATTGCTTCAGCTTGGGTGGGATAGGGATGAATCACATTACTTAACTTACTTAAACCAATTTTATTGACAATTGCTGTTGTCACTTCCGAAATCATCTCGCCTGCATGACTAGCGACAATTGTTGCACCGAGAATTTCATCAGAACCTTTTTTGTGGTGGATTTTCAAGAACCCTTCTTCTTGAGCATCTGCGATCGCGCGATCTACACTACTAAAAGGAATCTTAATTGTCTCTACATCAATCCCCTTCTCCTTAGCTTGATGTTCATACATCCCTACATGGGCAATTTCTGGGTCAGTGTATGTCACCCAAGGCATAACTAAACTACTCAGTTGAGAACGTCCTAAACCAAAGGGAGAAAACAGCGTATTCTTAATGACAATCCGTGCTGCTGCATCTGCCGCATGGGTGAACTTCCAATTCATGCAGATATCTCCAGCCGCATAAATTTTAGGGTTTGTGGTTTGCAGGTAATCATTCACCTTCACACCTTGGCGTTTGTCGTACTCTACCCCGACAGTTTCCAAGTTCAGTCCTTCCACATTCGGCGCACGTCCCGCACCC
Organism: Anabaena sp. UHCC 0399; assembly: GCF_034931465.1. NCBI lineage: Bacteria > Bacillati > Cyanobacteriota > Cyanophyceae > Nostocales > Nostocaceae > Anabaena > Anabaena sp. UHCC 0399. The sequence continues at coordinate 43,059 of NZ_JAYGGZ010000027.1, forward strand.
ACTAAAATTTCATCCACAGTCACAGAATCTCGATAATCATTCACAGAAAAATACAACCGCTTACCATCGGTGACACTTACCACCTCTTCTAACTTGCAATTCAAGACTAAGCGGATTCCATCGCGGATTAAAGCCTGCTGTACAATTTGCGCCGCATCCCCATCTTCTTTATTGAGAACATGAGAACCGCTATGGAACAGCACCACCTCACAACCCAAACGCCGGAATGCTTGAGCCAATTCGCAACCGATAGGCCCGCCACCAATTACCGCTAACCGTTCCGGCTTTTGGATGAGAGAAAATACCGTTTCATTAGTCAAATAACCCGCCGCTTCAATACCCCGAATCGCTGGTTTTGCCGCCCTTGCACCAGTTGCAATCACAGCTTTCTTAAACTTGAGGATCTTACCGCCAACTTCCACCGTATCTTTGCTAGCAAAGCGACCACTACCCAAGAAAACATCCACTCCCAGGGATGAAAAACGTTCTACCGAGTCATGGTGACTAATTCCCGCCCTGACGCGCCGCATTCTTTGCATGACAGTGGAAAAATCAATTTCGATTTGTTGTTTGGGAATATTAATCCCCAAACTTTTCGCATTCCAAATTTCCCCTACCACCCGCGCCGACCGAATCACAGTTTTAGAAGGTACACAACCCACATTTAAGCAGTCTCCTCCCATGAGATGCTTTTCAATCAATGCGACTTTCAAACCCAAACCCAACCCAGCCGCACCAGCCGCCACCACTAACCCCGCAGTTCCAGCACCAATGACCACCAAGTCATAACAATCAGCAGGTTGAGGATTCACCCAATTAGGCGGATGTACATAAGAAACCAACTTCTGGTTATACTCATCCACTGGGCGAACAATAACTCTCTCTAACTCGGAATTGGACATTGATGGTATCTCCTTCAGAAATTTTAAATTTAACTAAGAGTAGTGAGTGCTGTTAGCGGAGCGGGGCGTTAGCCCGTGCTGAGTGCTGAGTAGTGAGTAGTGAGTAGTGAGTGGACATTGTATTTTTCTCCTCCTGCTCCCCCTGCTTCCCCTGCTCCCCCTGCTTTCTTTTCCCCATTCCCCAATCTTTACAAAACTTCCTCATTTAAAGCTTTTTGAGCAATGCGGGTGACATAGATGGTGACAGCCACCGTGGCGATAAAACCCACAATCCGAATTGCCCATTGTGCTGTGGGGTTTGTGGGTTGACCTTCAGTCCCAATCATAGCGAGGTTTCCAGCTAGAGAGCCAATGTAAACGTACATAATAGTTCCGGGGATCATACCAACAGAGCCAATAAAGTAATCTGGGAGTGAAACCCCTGTAATTCCAAAGGCGTAATTTAATAGATTAAAAGGAAATATAGGGGAAAGTCTGGTTAAAAGCACAATTTTTAAGCCTTCTTTACCCACAGCCCGGTCAATGGCGGCAAACTTTTGATTATCAGCGATTTTTTGGGCAACCCAACCCCTCGCTAAATAACGTCCCACTAAAAAAGCCGCTGTCGCCCCTAGGGTTGCACCGATGAAAACATATATTGAACCCCAAACGACACCAAACACTACACCAGCACCCAAGGTGAGGATTGAGCCGGGTAGAAAAGCAACAGTCGCAATAATATATAGTGCAATAAAAGCGATCGCTCCTACTGTTCCCAAACTATCAATCCACTGCAAAGCATTGCGTAAAATAGTTTGGGGATGCCAAGAACTGGGGTTATCTATGGTTTGCGCCGCCGCTAAATCGGAGTTGACGAGGAAAGCGATCGCTACTGTCAGCAATGTTAAACTGAATAACTTAACAGTCTTGTGATTAAATATATTTTTCATAACTTGATTTCTCATAAATTCCTGACTTTTACCTCTTAACTCCCGTCTCCTGCATCGACAACCATACTTTTATTTAAAGCCTTTTGAGCAATTTTTGTGACATATATAGTGACACCAATAGTTGCAATTAAACCGAGAATTTGCATTGATAACTTCAGCATTTGCGTTTCTGGCGTGACTGGTTGATGAGTCATATCCAGCATTGCCAAATCACCAGCTAAAGAACCAATGTAAACATACATCATAGTTCCTGGTAAAATCCCAAAAGAGCCTAAAATATAATCTTTCAGAGAGATTTGCGTCACTCCAAAAGCATAATTCAATAAATTGAAAGGAAACACAGGAGACAGACGCGTTAACAGGACAATTTTCCAACCTTCTTGCGCTACAGCTTGATCAATAGCTTTGAATTTAGGATATTTTGCTAGTTGTTTGCAAACCCAATCTCGTGATAAATAGCGTCCGATGAGAAAAGCCAGAGTTGCGCCCAGAATTGCGGCAATTAACACATAAATCGAACCCCAAACAACGCCAAATAAACAACCAGCTTTCAACGTTAGCAGCGAACCGGGGATAAATAATAAAGTGGCTAAATTGTAAATAATTATATAGGCGATTGCCCCCCAAACTCCCAGACTATTCACCCAAGTGACTAATGTGTCTAAAATTATTGGGAAATTAAATTGTCTTGCAGCGATTATTAATATAACTACCAAACAACTTAACAGCAGGAGTTTAAGTTTGCCATTGAATCGCATTTGATACTTGGGAATCATGGGATTACCTGAGTTTTTAACGTTCCTGTCAACCACTTACGGATGATTTTTGTAAAAACAGCCGAAAATCTCAACATTCCTGAATTTTTGACAGTTCTCATCCCTACCTCCCCATAGAATATGCCACTTAGATGAGAAACAGCTTAAAAAAGGATAAATCCTGAAGCAAATTCTCCGCACACCTCTGCGTATACCTCTGCGATACTTTGCGTTTAAACTTCCGCCCTCAATTCACAAAACATCACAAATTACTTAAAACCCCGACGATACAACTTACGGAGTCGCTCTGGTGCTACACCTAATAAATAGCCAATCACCACAATTTGATTAATTAGAGTAGTTTTCAATAAACCCTTTTGCAACCATCTCCGGGATGAAGTAATAACTGGCACAGATAAAATAAATATTTTACCGATACGTTGCAAACGCCGGATGAGTTCAAAATCTTCCATAATAGGCATTTCAGGAAAGCAGCCAATTTCTTGAAATACAGATTTAGTCATAAAAATTGCCTGATCACCGTAGGGCATTTGCCAAAAATGCGATCGCCATTTTACCCCCCATTCCACCAATCTTAAAGCAAAAACTGGTGCATCTATCTGCAAAGTAAATGCACCAGCAACCACCCCAGGCTGTTGCAGTGCTGTCCGAATCATCTCGTCAAAACCCATTGGTAAACGCGTATCTGCATGGAGAAACAGCAAAATTTCCCCACTAGCCACAGCCGCGCCTAGATTCATTTGCGCAGCACGGCCAGGAATAGATGAGATTACTTTTACACCGAGGGCATTAGCTATAGCTACAGTGTCATCTTCAGAGACTGCATCTACAACTATTATTTCTATATTTTTACTAGATTGAGTAGTGAAAATAGCTTGTTTAATATTCGCTGCTTCATTGAGCGTGGGAATAATGATAGAAATTTTAGTATTGTTAATATTTTGACCCATGAATAGTTACCCTTCCAAGGTAAATCATAAAATATCTGCTTTTCTCTGTGTGCTTCTGTGGCTTATAAATCATTTATATAACCACGGAGACACAGGTGACACAGAGATAAAAGATTAAAAAGGGATTTTTTGACGAAAATTTTTACAGGTGACAGATGAAAGCTATTAGAGAATATTGTTTGTGTCTTGGCAATAAAAAGATGATGCCGACGGCGGTAAAAGTAGCTTTGGTTGTTGGTTCTATATTATTTACGATTAATCATGGTGCAGCACTAATCAAAGGTCAAATGACTGGCGATCGCTGGATTGCTGCAAGTTTAACTTACATAGTACCTTACTTAGTGAATATTCACGGTCAATACATTAGTCGTTACAAATAAGAAAATTCACTATACATAATCATGCTACTTTTCCTTCAAGTCCTTGTATGCTTCATTTTAGTGATTCTAACAGGTGCAAAACTGTCACAAAGTGCCGATATTTTTGCAGAGAAAAGCGGACTAGGCCGGACTTGGGTTGGTACAATCCTGCTAGCAGGCGTGACATCCTTACCCGAATTAGCCACAGGGATAAGTGCCATTGTCATTTTTAATTCCCCCGATTTGGCTGTAGGTGGTATTTTGGGGAGTTGTTTGTTTAATTTGCTGATTTTAGCACTACTGGATATTTTTACAGGCCCCGATCCTTTACTCAAGCAAGCACAAATTAGTCACGGATTAGCAGCTAGTCTCGGCTGTGTGATGCTGGGTATAGCTGCTGCTGGAATGTTTTTAGCAAAAACCGAAATTAATCTAACTTTAGGATGGGTTGGTATTCCGAGCGTTTTACTCATTTTGCTTTATTTCGTTAGTGCTAGAGCCATTTCTCAATTTGAATCTAGACGACGTATGGAAGTGCTAGAGGAAGAAGAGGAGATGTTTCAATACGAACACATCACCACCCAGCAAGCCTATCGACAGTTCACTTTATTTGCAACTGCAATTGTAGTTTTAGGTATATGGCTGGCATTTTTAGGTGATCGAGTTGCTGAGGTGACTGGCTTAGAGAAGAGTTTCATCGGTGCGATTTTGTTAGCAACAGCAACATCTTTACCGGAAATTGCTGCATCTATCGCAGCTATTCGATTGGATGCCGTTGATTTGGCAGTTTCTAACGTTTTTGGTTCTAATTTGTTTAACTTGGCGATTTTGGGTATTTACGATTTCGCCTATTTGCCGGGTAGTTTGTGGTTAACGATGAGTCCGGTACATATTTTCACAGCTATTGTCGCAATGGTTATGACCTCAGTGGCGATCGCAGGCTTAATTTACCATGCCGTCAGTCGCTCCCGAATGTACATCACCTTAGATGGACTAACGATCATCTTTCTCTACATTGGCGGAATGTATGTTGTTTACCGTAATTTATCGTAAATTACGAATTACGAACAGCTTGCTCAAACTCAACCACAGCATCATATTGGTCAGGCATAGCGATATAATGTAGCAACAAAGCAGGGTCTAAATCTGGAAAAAACCCACTTCTGTCTACTTCCTGATACTCACCACTCTCAGTCAGACGAAATATCTTTATAGTATGAGATTTCCAAAACCAAACTTCAGGTACTTTTTTGGGTTTAAATAACTCTTTCCTGTCAATAGTGCCACTGGTAACAATAACTTCAATCACAATGTCAGGAACTTCTCTTTCTTTACCGATGCTATAAGACTCATCTGGTGTACCAGAAGCGTACCCTTGTTCTTCCAGAGTGAAGCCACCACGTCTATAAAACCTGATACCCAATACTCTCATATAAGCTTCTAGCAGCAAGCCAACGGTACTTTTCACTTTTTCATGTTTATCTCCTATTGGGGACATGATCTCTAAAACTCCTGACAAATATGACAGTCGGACACTGCGATTGCCCAACAAATGTGACTCAATACCTTTGAACTGTTCCCAAGAAACATCCTTGAGAGTTACCAATTTTTCTTCTGTGGGCTGGTCTACAAGTGGGATGCTCATAACAACACTGCCTTAACAAGAATAATCATATGCTCACTCAATTTTAGTATTTAACAGAAGTTACCAGTGATAGAGACTAATATTTTTCCTCAAAACTCATTACTCATGACTCAGCACTCAGCACTCATGACTCAGCACTCCTCACTCCTCACTCATGACTCAGCACTGGTAAGCTGTTTTATCTAGGCCTTTTTTTCAACTTGACTATGGCAACTATTAACGACAACTACCTAAAACTCAAAGCTGGTTACTTGTTCCCGGAAATTGCGCGGCGGGTAAATGCCTTTGCCGAAGCTCATCCTGATGCTAAGATTATTCGTTTGGGAATTGGGGATGTCACCGAACCATTACCAGAAGCTTGCCGAACTGCAATGATTCAAGCTGTGGAAGAAATGGGCGATCGCTCCACTTTCAAAGGCTATGGCCCAGAACAAGGGTATGCTTGGTTAAGGGAAAAGATTGCGGCTCAAGATTTCCAAGCACGGGGTTGTGAAATTGATGCCTCAGAAATTTTTATCTCGGACGGTTCTAAGTGCGACTCAGGTAATATCCTTGATATCTTTGGTGATAACAATATTATTGCTGTTACTGACCCAGTTTATCCCGTATATGTAGACACAAACGTCATGGCGGGACATACTGGAACTGCCAACGAACAAGGGGAGTTTGAGGGTTTAGTTTACCTCCCTGTCACCGCCGAAAACAACTTCACAGCAGAAATTCCTACCCAAAAAGTCGATTTAATTTACCTCTGTTTCCCCAATAACCCCACAGGTGCAACCGCCACTAAAGAACACCTCCAGGCGTGGGTAGACTATGCCAAAGCTAATAACTCGATTATTTTCTTTGATGCAGCTTACGAAGCATATATTACAGATCCAGCCCTGCCTCATTCTATATATGAAATTCCCGGCGCGAGAGATTGTGCCATTGAATTTCGTTCTTTTTCCAAAAATGCCGGCTTTACTGGAACTCGTTGCGCCTTGACTGTTGTACCCAAAACCTTGACAGGTAAGGCCGCCGATGGTTCTGATGTTGAACTATGGAAACTGTGGAATCGTCGTCAGTCTACCAAATTTAACGGTGTATCCTACATTGTGCAACGAGGTGCGGAAGCCGTCTACTCTGAAGCTGGACAAGCACAAATTAAAGCATTAGTGAGTTTTTATCTAGAAAACGCCAAAATTATCCGCGAAAAACTCACCGCCGCCGGACTAGATGTATATGGTGGAGTAAACGCGCCTTACGTGTGGGTAAAAACTCCCAATGGTCTTTCTAGCTGGGATTTCTTTGATAAATTGCTGAATACCTGCAATGTTGTTGGTACACCTGGTTCTGGTTTTGGTGCTGCGGGTGAAGGCTACTTCCGCATTTCTGCATTTAACAGCCGCGAAAATGTAGAAGAAGCAATGCAGCGTATTATTAGTAACTTTACATCATAGCTTCTCCGTTGTAGCCAGATTGTTGTAGGGTGGGCAATGCTATAAAACACCGATTTTTACCTTGCTGGCATTGCCCAGCTTACCGTTATTAAGAATGGTGCAAAATATAAATACCTTCCCAGCAAATTATCAAACTAGGAATTACAAAAATGATTATTGACAAACAACCAATACAAGTAATTGGAGGTGGACTAGCTGGGACAGAGGCTGCATGGCAAATAGCCCAAGCTGGAGTGCCTGTAATTTTACATGAGATGCGCCCTAAACGCTTCAGCCCTGCCCATCATACAGAAGATTTGGCAGAGTTAGTATGTAGTAATTCCTTTGGGGCAATGGCAAGCGATCGCGCGGCGGGTTTGCTGCATGAAGAATTACGTCAACTAGGTTCTGTTGTTATATCCAAAGCCGATGAACACGCTGTTCCGGCTGGGGGTGCGCTGGCTGTAGATAGAGGACAATTTGGGCAAGATTTAACCCAAACGTTAGCCAGTCATCCTTTAATTGAGTTCCGGCGAGGGGAAGTCCCAGCCATCCCTGAAGGAATAGTGGTTTTAGCCACTGGCCCCTTAACCAGTCCCGACTTAACAGAGGACTTGCACCGCTTCACCGGGATGGAATATATGAGTTTCTTTGATGCGGCTAGTCCCATCATTGTAGGAGAGTCCATCAACCGCGATATTGCCTTTATGGCATCGCGCTATGACAAAGGTGAAGCCGCCTATCTGAACTGTCCCATGAACAAGGAGCAATATCTGCGGTTTTGGGAAGCACTGCGTCAAGCTGAACAAACAGAACTCAAGGACTTTGAGAGGGAAACCGCGAAATTTTTTGAAGCCTGTCTCCCCATTGAAGAACAAGCACAACGGGGAGAGGACACGATGCGTTACGGCCCTTTAAAACCAGTAGGATTGTCTGATAGTCGCACCGGGGAACGTCCCTATGCAGTGGTGCAGTTACGACAAGAAGATAAAGCCGGTCAGTTGTGGAATATGGTAGGCTTCCAAACAAATCTGCGTTGGGGTGAACAGAAGCGAGTCTTCCAAATGATTCCCGGTTTGGAGAAGGCGGAATTTGTGCGGTTGGGAGTCATGCACCGCAACACCTTTATTAATGCACCCCAGTTAATGCTACCGACTTTGCAATTTAAACAGCGTCCGACATTGTTGGCGGCTGGACAGTTGATTGGGACTGAAGGTTATACAGCAGCAGCAGCCGGGGGTTGTTTGGCGGGAATTAATGCTGCACGGTTAGCTTTGGGTAAAGAACCAATGATGCTTCCCAATACAACCATGATGGGGGCATTATTTGATTTTATCAGTTCCGCCTCACCTAAACATTTCCAACCGATGCCGCCAAATTTTGGGATTTTCCCCGATTTAGGGGTGAAAATCAAAAACAAACAGGAACGATACGGACGTTACCGCGATCGCTCCTTGGCTGATTTGGCTAGTTGGAAAGCTAATTTGTAAGAGTTATTAGCCTTGAGAGTTTTCATTCCTATTGACCCCAAATCAATAGTACGTACAATTATACGTAAAGATAATTGATAACGCATAACCTATGAATCTGGGGAATTTGGGAAATATTTACTCAGATGAGCTAATTACAGCCACTGAATTGAATCGTCAACCTGGACGAGTTCTAGACAAAGCTTTAGAACGTCCAGTAACAATTACTCGTAATGATCAGTCTTTTGCGTTGTTGCGTCGGGAAGAAGTAAATTCTCTAGTTAAGACAGCAACACAGAGCAAAGCTGTTTTTGAAGGATTAACCGTGGCTTTTTCCCTATTATTGGGTAAAGAAATCGGTTTTGAGCATCCTTATCGATGGCTGAGTGTATTTGAACAAGATGAGCTGCAAGACTTTATCAAAGAACTCAGTGAGGCTTTTCGGTTAATAGATTCCTCAACTACAGCATGGGAGATGATTGACGCGATTATTCATGAATGGTACGAGAGTGCGATCGCGATCGCTAGTCCTGAACTTGCAGCAGCGTTTAGTGCTGAGACAGATGAAGTACAGTTAACCAAGCCATCTGCTGAGAATGTTGTGTGAATCAGAGTATGTCAGACAATCCAGCAGAAAATGCCAAAGTGGAGAATGTAGAGCCACCAGAAGTTGAATTGACGGCTTCTGCATTATCTGAGATAGAAAGCACTTGGTTAGTGGTAGCTAAAAATCGTCGAGTCAATCGAGACTGGGAAGCTTTAATGCAGCGTCATCCAGAAAACACACGTCGATGTTATGAGGATTTATGTACCGCACCAACCACTAGACAGCCTGGCCGTGTTTTCCCTTTAAAGGGCAAACTTTATCAAGGTGCATGGGAATATGAAGTGACAAAAGGGGACAGAGTGTTTTACGTTCCTAATCAAGAACAGTTAAAAATCGTTGTTTATTACGCAGGAAAACATCCAAATTCTGCACCTAAACCGTAAATTATCCAGATCACAGACAGTTTGCTGTTAGATGTTCTTCAGTTTTGGGAACAATGTTATCTATGCTTGCAATCCCTTGGCTGAACATAACGGCATGAAAACGCCATTGATTCGACACTGGAAATTGTGCTGGTGTTTGCTGATAATTTGCTGGATTTTGGTTTGGCTACCAGTATCTGCAACACCTCCAACAGTTAACAACCTCCGACAACAACAGCAACAAATTGATCAAGAACGCCAGAATGTGATTCAGGAACGCGATCGCCTGACTAATTTACAACAGGCGGCGCAAAATCACCTGACTGGGATAGCCAAGAACTTGCAAACTACCAACAGCCAAATTCAAGAGAGTGAGGCGCGATTACAAGCTGCTACTCAACGCCTCCAGCAACTAGAAGCTGATTTATATGTGGCGGAACGTGCATATGGAGAACGCCAATTAGCAACCATAGCTAGGTTAAGGTATCTCCAGCGATCGCCAATCAGTCAAGGATGGGCAGTATTATTACAAAGCCGTGATATCAGCGACTTTATCAGCCGTCGCTATCAATTAAAGTTAGTGTATCAGGCTGACCAACAAATTTTGGCGAAGCTCGAAACTCAAGCCACACTGATTAATCAACAAAAAACCCAATTAGAAGAACAAAAGAACGAAGTTGCTTTAATTAGAGAGCAATTATTATCACAAAAAGCTGATTACCAAGCTCAAGCAGAGTCACAGTCAGAATTAGTTCAAAGGCTAAATAGCGATCGCCTAGCTTTAGAAGCCGCACAAAACCAACTAGAAAGAGATTCCCAAAATTTAGAAACCCTGATTCAACAAAAGGTAGCAGAAGCCAGAGCCAGGGAGGAGGCGCAAGCTAAAGCCAATAACCGCAAAAACGTTTTTATTGGCGGTACTGGATTATTTGCCCTTCCTAGCAATGCACGTACAAGCAGTTCCTTTGGCTGGCGTGTACATCCCATTCTCGGTTATCGCCGCTTTCATGCTGGGTTAGATTTTGCTGCTAGCTACGGAAGTACCATTCGCGCCGCCGATTCCGGGACGGTGATTTTTGCTGGTTGGTATGGCGGTTATGGTAAAGCAGTAATTATCGATCACGGCAGAGGTATTACTACACTATACGGACACAGTAGTGAATTATATGTGACAGAAAGACAAACAGTGCAAAGAGGTCAGGCGATCGCGGCTGTCGGTTCTACTGGTTTATCTACCGGGCCACACCTGCATTTTGAAGTCCGCCGCAATGGTACACCAGTCAACCCAGCCGATTATCTGTAATACCAAATGTTTGATATCGTGATATATTAGTCAATAACGAGGGCGCGTAGCTCAGTGGATAGAGCAACAGATTCCGGTTCTGTGGGTCGGGGGTTCAAATCCCTCCGCGCTCGTTTTTTGTAAAGAATAAGTACAAAACAGAAGGTTGGTCTTATCTCACATACCTAATCTTACCCCTAAAACCATTACTAGGGGGAACTGGTTGATTTAGATAAAGTTATTACATTTGATATTTACATCAAATATATCCGATAAACTTATCAAGCGTTAGAAGATAACCATATTAGCTAATTAATCCCGCTATATTCGCCTGTAATACCTCTGTTTTAGCTTTTAGGTAATAATTGTCATATTAGCCTTGTATCGTCTGTTATACGGCATTTCCTAACTAAGTATTTTTATGTATAAATACTGGTTGCAAACTAAACATACATAGCTACACTGTATTCACTAATTTCAGTTAGCTCTTATGTTTATAAGATATTTTTGTCTAGCTTTACTATTATTTGGATGTAGTACCGCCAGTAACTTTGATAGTGCATTATCAGAGAGATTAAAACACTTTGATAATCAACAAAAAAGTATATTTAATGAACTATATACATATAGTAGTGCTGCTAAAGAAGCTCAAGAATACTGCAATAAACGTACCAGTGGAAAAACAGAAGAAGATATTGCTAAAGAAGATGTAGAATGGCAAATTAATTTAGTTTCTGAAAAAAAAGTAACACCTGATGAATCTGCTGACTTATTAGCAATAAGAGTAGCTTTACAAATTCTTGCACTAGATTTCTATTGCCCTCAATATAAAAATAAGCCATTGCAGCCACTTAAAGAGAGAATAAAATAGGATAATTAACTTATTTGTAATAAGTATTATTATAATCCCAGTATAATATATCCTGTGAGTTGTAAGAGTATAAATTGCAGTATTAACTATAAATAAACTGTAATATCGCACATATCAATTAAGTAAGTTTAATAAGTTATATTATTAGCTGGGAAAGATTAGTCTTAATATATACACCCTACTATTTAATTAAAATAGAGTGAAATGGCTATTCTGATTGTTCTATGTTTAATATTATTATTTTCTGTATTTATTACACTTGGCATTATAGGCATGGTAATAAATTTTATACAATACCTTAGTCAACAAACAATCTCTTCAATATTTATAAAAATGTTGAATGCTATTTGGATTTGTGTACCATTATTAATTACATTAATAGTTTTCGCCACTTTTGTATCAATATGTTCTGGATACACCTTTCTAATTGAACATAATCAGATCACTAATCCACTCAATTTAATTAGAGAGATACTAACAGAAAATGGTAGTATTAAAAGTTTGATTAATAATCTGATAATAAAAACAATCATAATTGGGCTAATTTTTTATAGATTAAATTTTTATACAAGAAAAATCAAAACTAAATTGGTTTTTATATTCATGGCTTTATATTGTTACTTATCTATACCATTTGACCTTGTTTATGAATATAAAATAATTCCAGAACAAGTAAAACTAGAACAGAAAGCAAAGCAGGAAGAGGCAATAAGAGAAGCAGAAGCAGCATTTGTTAGAACAAATTTACAACCCATATACGATAGGTTGTACAATACAGGAAAAGGAAATACGTTTATTAGTTTACCTACAAAACAAGGTTGTATTGATAAGACGTATGAACGAACAAAAGCATCTTGTGGAGAAGCTACTTTTTTGTGCCAAAATATATCAAGGCTAGAAGATACCAAAGATATTAGATACAACTGTAAAAAAAATGGATGGTAAAGAAATATAATTATCAATCCAAAAACAGTTATTTGATGAGAGATAGTAGACATATTGTCAATACTCACATTCAGTACGGATAGAGAATGTGTTATTGGCTTATACTGCCAGTATCTTACATATTGTAACTTGCGAAAATATTAATCAAGGTACTGAACATACTGCAAGTAGATTGATTACTTGCAGTATATTCATTCGAGTTAGAAGTTAGTTTTCTGGGTGATAATTTGCAAAATCTCTAGCCAACTTTCCACCGTCTGATTTTTTGTCTTCTCCGAAAGAACAGTAGTTAGCCTGTGGGTCTACTATTTCGTTAAATGCACACAAAAGGTCATATATTGTCTTTGAATTGCCCCAATTTCTACCAAATACTTGATAAATCCAATCAAGTATTTCTGCACTTGAATAAATTTCTTCAAGATCAATCTCATAGCCTTGAGCTTCATTATTCAACGTAAGATTTTCTGAATTAAAAACCCAATCACCCCAATTCATAGAGTAACTCTCCATTGATGTTATTTTATCTATAAAACTTGACCAACACGACCTAGCTATCTTTTAAAAAGATAAATTTCCCTATCTTGCGGTAAGGGATAACTAGGATGGTTCTACAAACTTGGTTAGGTACTATTTAATTTTCAAGGTTCAGTGAGGTTATTATCCCTCATTCTGCTATTGTAAACGCAAAAAATCTGTTTTTGTTTAATTTTCAAGGAATCATCCATTGTTTTTATTTATCATTCTCTCCAGCATATTTCTATTTTAACAATTTAAATTTATGCCAGCATTGATTTATCACAGTTAATGTAATAAGCTAACTATCGTCTGACTATTATTAATATTCTAATAGCATCAATATCTTACTGTATTTAATAAAGATAAGCGAGTTTAATTAGTTTATGCTACTTATATAGCTCACTGTTAATGTAATTATCTTTTTTTGAAATTAATGTAATTAATCAATATGCAATTACTTTTACTCAAGTAGATACAACTATATTAGTTCACTTAATTGTATTTACCTTTTTCTAATTGAATTAACTTAATCTAATATAATTACAGTAGCTATTATCTTAGAAAAAGAGATAGTTATTGTTGGTTCTATCCCTTGTTACTGTATGTATGGTATGTGGTGTATGGTCAACGGTCTTAGTGGCAGTAAGATAATGTAGTTTGTAACTGGGGTACTGATTGTACCTAACGTACTTGCATAACGTTACTTATCTCAACTTCTGAAACGTTGTAGATAGCAGCTAGTAACTTAATTGACTTATCATCGAGAAGCCAGGAAACAAAACTCAGGGAAGATTTGCGGGTAAGGGCGAATTATTTGGCGGGAAAATGTATTGAACCTTTACTAAAACGCTTTATTCGCGCCGCATCGGATGAAACCAAGAGTGATGCTCAATGGTTGGAAGCTTTGGTGATGATTGTCGCAGATAAACCGGCGGAATCATGGACTGATGATGATGCAACAGCGTTTGAGATGAAATTAGCCGATTTGGTGCGACGGTTTAAGAATCTGGAAGCATTGCAAAAGGAAGTCGCCGCCAAGGGGGAAGGTTTTGAAGCGCGACGCATTACTATGACTCGTCCCGATGGTGAGGAAATCCATCGCATGGTATGGGTAGATCATGGGAGAGAGTCACAGGTTGAGAAGATTGTTGATAAGATTTTGGCAGAATTACCCGATGAACAGCAGTTACGCCAAGCAATTTTAGCAAGGTTGAGTGAACGCATTTTAAATGCTGATTTACCAGAGATGGTGACGCAGATTGGGGATAAGGGGAATGATGAAATAGCGGGGAAAAATGCCGGTTAATAGAAGCATTATGATGAGGAAAGAGAACCTAACAACAGCAGTTATTGCGTCAGTTCCAGAGTTACCCGATTGTATGGTGGAAGTTGAAAATCGTGATATGGCTTACGCATCTTTACAGGAGCAAGTTCAGGCTAAACTGGCAAATAATCCCTGGATAGACTTTATTGGGATGTTTGAAGGAGATGAAGAGTTTGCAGAACTAGCGCAGAAACTGCGTGATGAGCGTAAGTTAGATATAAATAGTACCGTATGAGCAGCTAAGAGTGTCAATGGATAGCTAAAAGTTGGGATAATTTTTCTGACTCTATCTTTAATTCGGTTATCAAACCCCAAAGTGCCTGATAAATTTTATACTTCAATTCTGCATTTAATTGATTTACTGCCATCATTGATAAGCTAATCTTCATTCATTTTTTCAGACTGATTCGCTTGTAGTAAGGGCTACCCTACGGGAACGCTGCGCGAACAGCCCTGGTTTTATGCAACTTAAATGCTGGTTAGCTTACCAAGTCTTAAAGAATTATTGCAGATATATTTGGAAATAATCGTCAAATAATTTACGAGCAATCTTTTTGAGATATCTCATCAAGATAGTTTTTCGTGTAATTACGTATTCTAATTGCAAATAAAATTACCTCATACATAAATGTAAGTTTTAGCGATGGCTACGCCCACCGCAGGCATCGCACCTTTTTCACCCAACCTCACAAAATCGCGTTGCTCCCGTAGCTGATCGCTAATAATATAAGAAGACACTTTACATTTCTTAAATATTAGCTTAACTAGAACTATGGCCAGAGATTTACGGGGATTCATTAAAATTTTAGAAGAAAAAGGGCAATTACGGCGTATTTCTACATTGGTTGACCCAGATTTAGAAATAGCAGAGATTTCCAACCGGATGCTGCAAAAAGGTGGCCCTGGTTTGTTATTTGAAAACGTCAAGGGTTCATCCTTCCCGGTGGCGGTGAATTTGATGGGAACTGTAGAGAGGATATGCTGGGCAATGAATATGCAGCATCCCCAAGAGTTGGAAACTCTGGGTAAAAAGCTGAGTATGCTGCAACAACCAAAGCCGCCGAAAAAGATTTCTCAGGCGATAGATTTTGGGAAAGTGCTGTTTGATGTGGTGAAAGCCAAACCAGGTAGAGATTTTTTCCCGGCTTGTCAGCAGGTGGTAATTCAAGGAGATGATTTAGATTTAAACAAGTTACCCTTGATACGTCCCTACCCTGGTGATGCTGGCAAAATTATTACTCTGGGATTAGTGATTACTAGGGATTGTGAGACAGGTACGCCAAATGTGGGTGTGTATCGCTTGCAACTGCAATCTAAAAATACGATGACAGTCCACTGGTTATCTGTGCGGGGAGGGGCGAGACATTTACGGAAAGCTGCCGAAAATGGTAAAAAATTAGAAATAGCGATCGCACTTGGTGTAGATCCTTTAATTATTATGGCAGCAGCTACCCCTATCCCTGTAGATTTATCAGAATGGTTGTTTGCGGGACTGTATGGCGGTTCGGGTGTGCAGTTAGCGAAGTGTAAAACCGTAGATTTAGAAGTTCCCGCAGATTCAGAATTTGTCTTAGAAGGGACAATTACACCAGGGGAAATTTTACCCGATGGCCCCTTTGGCGACCATATGGGTTATTACGGCGGCGTGGAGGATTCGCCATTGATTCGCTTTCAGTGTATGACACACCGCAAAGACCCAGTTTATTTAACTACATTTAGCGGTCGTCCCCCCAAAGAAGAAGCAATGATGGCGATCGCACTCAATCGGATCTATACTCCTATATTGCGCCAACAAGTCTCAGAAATCGTTGATTTTTTCCTCCCAATGGAAGCTTTGAGTTACAAAGCCGCAATTATTTCCATTGATAAAGCATACCCCGGACAAGCACGGCGGGCAGCTTTGGCGTTTTGGAGTGCATTACCCCAATTTACTTACACTAAATTTGTGATTGTCGTCGATAAAAACATTAATATTCGTGACCCGCGTCAAGTAGTATGGGCAATTAGTTCTAAAGTTGACCCCACACGAGATGTCTTTATTTTACCAAATACCCCCTTTGACACTTTAGATTTTGCGAGTGAAAAAATTGGTTTAGGTGGACGCATGGGTATTGATGCAACTACCAAAATTCCGCCAGAAACAGACCATGAATGGGGCGCACCTTTAGAATCTGACTCAGATATAGCTGCGATGGTAGAAAGACGATGGTCTGAGTATGGTTTGGGAGATTTGCAACTAGGTGAAGTTGACCCGAATTTGTTTGGTTACGATATGAAGTAAGACTCCAGAATTCAAAATGCAAAATGAACCAAACCTAATTTTGCATTTTGAAATGACAGGGAGTTAATTCAAAATCAATTACTTGAGTGCGTAATCAGGCTGATATTCTACTAACTCAATTTCATTACCATCTGGGTCAGTGACATAAATTCTATGTTTAGTTTCCGGTGCTGACATTGTGTAATATTCAATGTCTTCCTTGTCTAGTAATTTTTGCATAGCTTCCCCATCTTTAATCACAAAGCCAACGTGATTAATCCCAATATTTTCATAGATGTGATGGACACGCTTTTGTTCTGGACAGTTATTGAGGGCTAAATAGAATTGATAATTGCCAAAATGTATCCAGCGATCGCCTTCATTTGATATCCCCTCAGCACGCACATACCAATCAGGAAATAGTGTTTGGTAAAACTTTTTAGTTGTATCAATATCTTGACAGGCAACATTAATATGTTCAAAGCGAGTAAAATTCATAATTTGCTCCTTTGCAGTTACATAAAAACCATTTTTCAAAGGCACAATAAATCGTGTCTTATCCCAAAGAAATATCCAAAAACATCATCACTACAAAACCCAACATCACACCGATAGTTCCTTCTTTTTCTAAGCCTTTACGATGAGATTCCGGGATGATTTCATCACTAATTACAAATAACATCGCCCCAGCTGCAAAAGCCATTGCCCAAGGTAAAACAAAATTAGCTACACTCACCACACCTGCACCAATCAAACCGCCAATTGGTTCTACTAAACCCGTCAGTAAAGTAATCCACAAAGCATAACCTGCGGAATATTTCTCAGCTACTAAAGATAAGGCAACTACTAAACCTTCAGGAATATTTTGTAAGCCAATTCCTAACGCGATGGGAATCCCATCAGTAATATTATTATTACCAAAATTCACTCCTACTGCTAAACCTTCGGGGAAGTTGTGAATAGTAATAGCCGCAATAAATAACCAAATTCGCTTCAGTTCATTACCGCGACAGTTTTCTTTTCCCTTAAAAAAATGTTCATGGGGTAAAAACCGATGGGCTAGTTGCAGAAATAGTCCTCCTAGCAGCATACCTGCAACAATAATTAAAGCGGCACTGGCTTGAGATTGACCTTGAGCAATTGCAGCCTCTGTTCCAGGTAATATTAATGAAAATGATGTCGCTGCTAACATCACTCCTCCACCAAACCCCAGCATTATCCCCTGCACTCGCTGTGTGAGATTAATTGGTAGTAAAACAGGTAACGCACCGACTACTGTGGCTAATCCTGCACCTAAGCTGGCTAATGCACCGATTACAAGGTTATCCATAGCTGGGGTTGTTTGTTCAATTTACTAAACTAATCATAGTCGAAATGACTATGAGTTGCAAGTAGTTCAGATAAAAAATCGCAGACATTGAGGCTGCGATATTAGTGGACTAATTTTGTAGTCAGGGTTTTGTCCCTGAAGCACCTAATTACCAAATAAATGGAATCAAGCGAGAGGTAGCTTGTTGGTACTCAGCATAATCTGCATATTTAGCAGTATTCTGCATATGTTGACCGACTCGATATTTTCAGTAAGCTTATTCTGATACTCGCCGATTAACTAGGGTAGCACTAGCTTGGTCTACGGGCATAAGTATGACCTCACTAATATTGACATGAGGCGATCGCGTCGTACAGAATAAAACCACATCAGCCACATCATCGGGTGTTAGTGGTGTAACTCCCTGATAAACTTTTTTGGCGCGTTCCGTATCACCATGAAAACGCACATCACTAAATTCCGTTTCCACCATACCAGGATCAACGGAAGTTACACGAATGGGAGTACCTAAGAGGTCTTGTTTTAAACCTTCAGAAATCGCCTTCACTGCCGCTTTAGTAGAACAGTAGACATTACCACCGGGATAAGTTTGATGTCCCGCAATTGAACCAATATTGACCACATGACCGCGATCGCGATTTACCATCCCCGGAACAACATAACGGGTAAGATATAGCAAACCCTTGATATTGGTATCAATCATTTCTTCCCAGTCTTGATAGTCGCCTTCATGCAGCTTATCTAAACCGCGACTCAAGCCAGCATTATTAATCAGAATATCTATATCTGACCAAGCGGGGAGGAGGCTAGATATAGCAGATTCTACAGCAGAGCGATCGCGCACATCTAACTGTATTAAATGAACCTGTGCAGACGTTACATTTAACGTCTCTACAAGTTGCTGTAACTTATCTAACCGCCGCGCCGCTAAAATTAGTTTTGCACCCGCATCAGCAAAAACTTTGGCGCAAGCAGCACCGATACCGCTACTTGCACCAGTAATTAAAACAATCTGATTTTTGAGAAAAACCATTGTAATTCGTAATTCGTAATTCGTAATGAGGACTGGGGACTGGGTACTAGAATTAGTATTTGTTACTTATTACTTATTACTCAGCACTCAGCACGGGCTAAACGCCCCGCTACCGCTAACAGCACTCAGCACTCCCCACTTACTTCCTAACAACTTGCAGACGCTGAGTAACTATTGTCATCCCACTACCACGAAGAATCACAGCAGAAATCCAGCGATTACCGGGGGTAGAAGGGGCGCGTCCGATTTTGAATAGACCACCAGAATTGAGTGGCTTTAAATCTACACTGGTGGGGTTGAGATACTTCGAGGCTTGAATTGGTTCTTCTAGTGCTGTTCCCAACAGTAAATCATCACCCAAGGGTTCTTGGACGATCGCATCAAAATTGTACTGCTGACCGACTTTAACTTGTTGTGGTAATTTCACATCTATTTGGGGTGGCTTGCTACCAGAAGTCAGTAACGTACGTTCTGATAAAATATCTTGACGTATAATTTTCCCGCCTGTGATGCGTTGACGAGATTTAATGGTGGTATTCAGTGCCAAATTATTGCTGTTTGCTGAGGGTAAACTGGTTATATTAGTTACTGTTTCCGCAATGATGCTGTTACCTTCAGACTTCCAAGATTGTAGTTGTGTGCTGTAGCGCAAATTTGGGTGGCGTTTCCAGAATGTGACCAACGCTTTCTCCATTGTTTGACGGTTTAATCCGTCTCCGTGGGCAAAATTAGGACTGTAGTATTGCAAAACTCCTTTGACATCGCCTTTACTAGCGGCTGCATCAATTTGCGTTAACAGATTTTTAACTGGGGTGGGTGCGTTTTGGACGTTATTACTCTGGGCGATTTCCACAGCTTGCGCGGGTTGTCTATGAACTAAACCAAGCGAGAATACAGACAAAACCAACGCAATACCTGTGGACAGATTGATTTGGCGTTTTAGTAACAATAAAATAGTTTTGGTCATGGGTAAGACTTTACTGATTGGAGTAGAGAAGGTCAGGAAATTGTTTTATCTTAGTGAAGCTAGGAGCTAAACAGTAGAGTTTGAATGACAAACACACCCATAAAATTACTAATAGCTGCCAGTGGGACTGGTGGACACTTGTTTCCAGCGATCGCATTGGCAGGAAAACTACCAGAATATCAGATTGAATGGCTAGGTGTCCCCAATCGGCTAGAAACCCAGCTTGTCCCGCAACAGTATCCTTTGCATACTATTGCAGTTGAAGGGTTTCAGCAAGGGTTGAGCATTGCTTCTTTACTAACATTGGGTAAACTCATTAGTGCAGTTTTCCAGGTGCGGCGACTCTTGAAGCAAGGTAATTTTCAAGGAGTGTTTACCACCGGGGGTTATATTGCGGGGCCAGCAGTAATTGCGGCGCGTTCTTTGGGTTTACCTGTAGTTTTTCACGAATCAAACGCTTTACCCGGTAAGGTAACTCGTTTTTTTGGCCCTTGGTGTACTGTCGTCGCCTTGGGATTTGACGTGGCGAGTCAGTATTTACCCCGTGCTAAGAATGTCTGCGTGGGTACTCCCGTCCGTTCTCAGTTTTTAGATGCAGGTAGTTCAAAATTAGATTTAGCTATTCCTGAAAATGTTCCCTTAATTGTCGTATTTGGTGGTAGTCAAGGCGCAGTGGCGATAAATAAGTTGGTGCGAGAGTCCGCGTCAGCTTGGTTTGATGCTGGTGCTTATGTAGTGCATTTAACAGGCACTCTCGATCCTGATGCCGGGAGTTTACAGCATCCCCAGTATATAGAATTACCTTTTTATGATAATATGGCGGCACTGTTGCAACGAGCTAGTTTAGCCATTAGTCGTTCCGGCGCGGGTAGCTTAACAGAATTAGCTGTGTGTGGTACGCCGGCAATTTTAATTCCCTATCCCTTTGCAGCCGAAGACCATCAATCTTATAATGCTGCGGTCTTTACTCAACCGGGTGCAGCTTTAACTTTTAAACAATCAGAGTTAACCGCAGAGTTATTACAAACTCAAGTTTTACATTTATTGCGATCGCCAGATGAGTTAACCAAAATGGCGGAGAATGCGAAGGCGATCGCAGTTCCTGATAGTGCTGATAAGTTAGCCTCTTTAGTGCGGGAAGTGGTGGAAAGTTAATTAATTTCCCATTCAACCAGCATCTGGATCAATACCTAATTCCCGTAATTTAGCAGCGAGTGCGGCTTGACGCTGACGTTCAATTTCTAATTGGGCGATCGCATCATCAGCCCGTTGACGTTCTTGTTCTGCACGCTGACGTTCTTGTTCTGCACGCTGGCGTTCTTGTTCTGCACGCTGGCGTTCTTGTTCTGCTTGTTCGGAACTCCACAGCAACAGGTTATCCTTTGCATCCCACCAACGCAACCAATTTATATTTAACCCTAAGCGATTTCCCTGCCAAATTCCCAAAAATAAATCCAACTCAGGAATCCAAAAGCGTCCTAATTCTGATGGTGTCTGTAAAGTATACTGACCATTTTCCAGACGGTGAACTTCTAAAGTGACCTCATAAGGATTAAAAATCACATAGACGGGAACTTGTAAGATTTTTTCATAAAAGTAGAGTTTCCCGTAAGGAAAGGTGGGACGAATGGAATATTCTGTGTTGTCGCTGTCCGAAAGAAATTCCATCACCACAGCTACCGGTTCACCTTCGGTGTTAGGTGTATAGCTGCGACGAATTACCCCTGTACCCACAGGTAAAACACGCGGTACATATAACCAATCTGGTGCTTTAACGACGGTTTTTTGATTAATATTGGCGACAAGACCAAAATTAGATGCAACTAGCATTTCTGGTTGAATGCGATTAGCTGCATCTAAAGCATCTGTTAACGCAGCTGCAAGAGAAGGCTGTTGAATATTTTCCACTGGATCGTCGGGAAGAATAAAGTCGTCGGGGAGTTTTTCCCAAGTCACTACAGGCGTTTGGCGTTGGGGTGCTGCTAAAACCATGATGATAATAAAATTATCGCTGGTGTTTTTATCAAAGCTAATTGTTAATATTTTACATTGCTTTTCAGGTGCATGAACTAACAACACTATGCAGAATTAATTACCCATTATGACCTGCGATTTTGGCGTAATTGAATACGTTCAATACCGTAAAAGATAATAAAAATCACCAATAACAATTGCCCAAATTGTAGAATCGGATCGAGCCGCCATCCCTGAAAAATGAGAATAAAACCACATAATAATCCCACGGCTGCAAAAAAGATATCTTCATCTCTTGAGATTTCTGGACGCACGACACGCAAAAAATAAAGTGCTAACCCCGCGATCGCTAGAAAAATTCCTAGAATAGTGGCTGAGTTCGTACCAAAATTTACCTGAGCTAAAATTGGGACTAAGTTGAACATCTTAAGCATAGTTGAAGATGATATATTTCAATTTTTATCTAATCCTACGTTGGCGAATAGCATCTATTACAAAAAATGTAGCTGTCCCAACTAATAGAAGTTGCCCAAACTGTAAAATAGGGTCTAGTCGCCATCCTAGAAATATCAAGATCCCACCGCAAATCCAACCAAATTGAGCCAACAGAATATCATGATAACGGGCAAGGTGTGGTTTAAATAAGGCTAAAGAACACAGTAATGCTCCACCAAAATATACAAAAATCCCAAGAATAAATGCAGAGTTAGTCCCGAAATTAACTTGAGCAATTAAATTTGGGATACTAAATATTGATTGATACATATGAATAAAATAATAAAACCAGTAAATTATTTAAAAAGATTTAACAAAATTACTATTAATCCTATAATGATGGGAGCAATAAAAGGAATTAATCCAATCATAGCTACATTTTTTATTGATTTATAAGAGGTAGGATTAAGTTGCCCAGTGTTAGCTTTTGATTGATATGTATTTACATTATTAATATTTTGTTTGGGAATGTATCCTAAATTGAGAGGTTGAGTTGGCGGTACAGGATTAGCTAATAGCTGAATATCCTGAAATACCTCACCTACTGATTGATAGCGATCTTTGCGATAGTCGTAGCGTACCATTTTATTCAGAATAGCAGCTACGCGATCGCTCACTTGGGCGTAGTTTTGCCACAGAACTTCTCCTGTGTTTGGGTCTTCCTGTAATTGGGTCGGATAACATCCTGTCAGTGCTTGAATCCCAATCATCCCTAGCGCGTAAATATCACTATTCGGGCGTGGTTTACCTTGTCCCTGTTCCGCCGGCATATAACCAGGAGTACCAATAGCTACAGTAGCAGTTATTTGGCTTTGATTAGTAGCTAGTGGCGATCGCACTTGCTTCACAGCACCAAAATCAATCAGCACTAACTTGTCGTCTTTAACTCGTCTAATTAAATTATCAGGTTTAATATCTCGATGGATCACACCGTAGCTATGTACAAAATCTAAAATACCTAAAACATCTTGTAGCATTTCTACAACTTGGCTTTCACTCCAGCGTTGACCAGGAAGCATTTCCGCACTGAGTGGCCGCCCTTCTATAAAATCTTGTACTAAGTAAAATTCTTCATCCTCTTCAAAGTAAGCCAAAGGTCGAGGAATCTGGTTATGGTCGCCCAACTTTTCTAAAGTTTCCGCCTCGCTGTAAAATAAGCGTCTAGCAATTTTGAGGTAGTTAGGATCGTCACTGGCAGGTTTCAGGTGCTTGACAACACATCTGGGATTACCAATGCGCCGTGTATCTTCAGCAATATAGGTTTCTCCAAATCCCCCTGCACTGAGAACTTGGATAATTCGGTAACGCCCATCTAGTAACTTGTCTAACATGACATCGGTAGTCTGAATGTCTACTACATCATTTTGACAGTAGTCGCGTGGTATGCCAATTGTGCGATCGCACCTGCTAATTCTACCCCCGTTGGGCTTTGAGTTATCCAATGTAGATGATTATTTATCTGCTTGGGTGTAATGGAAAATTATGATCAAGTCATCACATCCCTGCTACCAAGTATATATATTGACGCTGATATCAGTACAAGTTAGATTAAGAAGTGTGAGTATTTAAGTAGACAAAATTTCCTTTTAACAACAAGGTTAAAGGCGATAAATAAGACAAATATCGTATCTAGCCTTAGCCTTGATTCATTTTTCTTATCAGTTCTTGACGAACACCAACAACTGAGTTTTACTAAAAATAACGAGCGTTCGATATAAAAAAGACATAATGCCCAAAGTTGTTGATCATGAGCAATACCGCAAAGAACTGCTCGGCAAGTGCTTTGATTTATTTGCCTCCAAAAGCTATGGTTCGATTACTATGCGGGAAATTGCTCAAGGCTTAAATGTTTCGACAGGTACGCTGTATCACTACTTTCCTAGTAAACAGGCTTTATTTGAGCAATTTGTAGAGGAAATCGGCCAGCAAGATGTGAGTGCAGCCTTAGCTGAGATGGAAGGAGCAAAAACGCTGGAAGAGACGATGACAGCTTTGGGTAGATATTTGGTAAAAAATGAAGATTACTTTATTAAATGGACATATATTTGGGTTGATTTTTGTCAGCATCAAGACATAAAAGAATTACGAAATAATAATGTCTTCAAGCGTGCTAATAGACATTATCAAGAAGCAGTTTGTGAGTTATTAGGTGTCCAAGATACAGCCTTAGCAGCTTTTGTTTTGAGCTTGGTGAATGGCTTGATTTTAGAAAAGCTGTGGTGTAATGAAACGATTGATTTTGTTGAGCAATGTACATTGCTAGGCAAAATGATTACGGCTTATTTAGGAAGCAATGTAACAGGTTTTCAATAAGTTTCTCTGTGTCTCTGTGCTAAGAAATTTTGAACCACAGAGGCACAGAGACACAGAGAGAAGAAGGAATTAGTTTTTATCGAGGGGAATATGAGTCATAAATTATTATTTAAACCAGTCAATCAAGGGTTAATTGCATTAGTAATTGCTGCTACATCTGTAACTACGGGAATTATTTTTTATGTAGTTTCTCAGTTTGGTCAAATTAGTAAAACTGCGGCATCGGATACTAATTTACAAGCTGAAGCGATCGCACCTAAAATTACCGCACTAGGGAGATTAGAGCCAGAAACCAAAGTTATCAAACTATCTGCACCTTTGGTTCTAGATGGCGATCGCGTTAATCAAATCCTTGTAGAAGAGGGTGATACTGTCCAATCTGGGCAAGTAGTAGCAATTTTAGACTCCCACACCCGCTTAAAAACGGCTGTACTCCAAGCTGAAAAGCAAGTGCGAGTAGCACAAGCTAAACTCAATCAAGTTAAGGCTGGGGCAAAAAGAGGGGATATATTAGCACAGCAAGTCAGTGTAGAACGTTTACAAGCCCAATCTCAAGGAGACATTACAGAACAACGAGAAAGCGTTGCGCGGATTGAGGCACAATGGCAAGGAGATCGAATTGCCCAAGCTGCCACAATCAGAAAGTTAGAAGCAGAACTCAATAACGCCGAAGCAGAATATCGACGTTATCAACAGCTATATTCAGAAGGGGCAATTTCTAATTCAGCCTTTGATACTAAACGCTTGAGTGTAGAAACCGCCAAACAGCAACTAGATGAAGCCAAAGCAGTGCTGAACCGGATTAACACCACCGCCAGCAAACAACTATCCGCAGCCAAATTTGCACTCAACCGCATTAATACCACCAGTAGAAAGCAAGTTAGCGAAGCCAAAGCCACACTTACCAGTATTGCCGAAGTGCGTCCTGTGGACGTGCAAGCAGCACAAGCAGAAGTTGAGGATGCGATCGCCTCACTCAAACGCGCTCAAGCTGACCTAGAAGCAGCTTACATCAGAGCATCAATGACAGGTCAAATTCTCAAAATTCATACACGAGTCGGTGAAAAAATTAGCGATGACGGCATTGCAGACTTAGCTCAAACAGCACAAATGATGGCGGTAGCAGAAGTCTATCAAACCGACATCGGCAAAGTAAAACTGGGACAAATAGCAACGATTACCGGTCAAGCCTTTACTGGAGAACTGCGCGGCGAAGTTTCTCTCATTGGCTTGCAAGTCAACCGTCAAAACGTCTTTAGCAACCAACCAGGAGAGAACCTCGACAGCCGAGTAGTTGAAGTCAAAATTCGCCTGACTCCTGAAGACAGCAAGAAAGTTGCAGGTTTAACTAACTTGCAAGTACAAACAGCAATTGAATTATAAAAGTGAGTTCATCATGCTGAAAATCATCTATCTTTCGCTTTGCATCCTAGGAACAGTTTTACCTTATTCACAGTTCATACCATTTTTATTAGAGCATGGTCTGAATATTACACTTTTCATTCAGCAGCTATTTGTTAACAGAATTTCTAGTTTCTTTGGCATGGATTTAATTATTTCATCCCTTGTTTTTTGGGTATTTGTTTTTTGGGAAGGCAAACATCTAAAAATGCCAAACCTCTGGATTTATATCGCTGCTAATCTATTGGTTGGAGTTTCCCTAGGACTGCCTTTATTTTTATTCATGCGACAGCACCAACTAGAACAGCAGACTGAAACGGTAAACTATTAAACCAATCTCCAATTCCCAATATGTTCTCCAAAATGTTTCGTAAAACACCGCTAGCATGGCGGCAATTGATGAAAGAAAAAACACGCCTAGCGGTAGCCGTTGCAGGTATTACATTTGCCGATATGCTGATGTTTATTCAGTTAGGATTTGAGAGTGCGCTGTTTGATGCTGCAATCCAACCCCATCGCAATTTACAAGCTGATTTGGTGTTAATTAATCCACAATTTCAAACCTTATTTTCCGTCAAAAGTTTTTCCAGAGAACGACTATATCA
Organism: Anabaena sp. UHCC 0399; assembly: GCF_034931465.1. Classification (NCBI taxonomy): domain Bacteria; kingdom Bacillati; phylum Cyanobacteriota; class Cyanophyceae; order Nostocales; family Nostocaceae; genus Anabaena; species Anabaena sp. UHCC 0399. Next base: position 69,795 of record NZ_JAYGGZ010000027.1, read on the forward strand.
AACATTGGGTTATGAAGGTGTGCAGTCAGTCAGTGGATTATATATTGGGACTGGACAATGGCGGAATCCTGAAACGCGACAGGATCGGGCTATCTTAGTTTGGGGTATTGATCCGGCGACATCTGCGTTTAAGTTTCCCGAAGTTCAAAAAAACCAGGATTTAATCAAACCGTTAAATCAAGTCCTATTTGATCAAGCCGGTCGTCCAGAATACGGCGCAGTTGGTGATATCTTCCAAAAGAATAGCCAATTTCAAACAGAATTAAACAATATAGCTATCGATGTCAAAGGCGTATTTAGTAATGGTGCATCCTTTGCAGCTGATGGTAACGTCATTACTAGTGATTCGACATTTTTAAGACTATTTCCAGAACGGAAACCAGACCGAATTGAAGTCGGGTTAATTAATTTAAAACCTGGTGCAGATGCAGAAAAAGTGCGATCGCTGCTAGCCGCCAGTTTACCCAATGATGTCATAGTCTTAACACCAGAAGGTTTTGCTCAAACAGAAAAGGAATATTGGGCAAATGGTACAGGTATTGGTTTTATTTTCGGCTTGGGTGTAGGTGTAGGGTTTATTGTCGGTATTGTAATTGTGTACCAGATTCTTTACTCTGATGTGTCTGAGCATTTACCAGAATACGCCACCCTCAAAGCAATGGGTTACAGCGATCGCTATTTACTCATCACCCTGCTACAAGAAGCATTATTATTAGCTTTTTTTGGATACCTTCCCGCCTATATTTTCTCCTTTGGACTATACCAAGTTGCCTATGCTGCGACGATGTTACCCATCGCCATGAAATTAGAGCGGGCAATCACTGTATTTATTCTTACCATTATCATGTGTAGTGTTTCCGGCGCGATCGCCATGCGAAAACTACGTTCCGCCGACCCCGCCGACGTATTTTAACAGTCAAAAAACTCTGTGTCTCCGTGCCTCTGTGGTTTTCTTTTTACTACCGAGACACCAAGACACAGAGGAAATAATCAATCTAACTCTTCTTTATAACCCTATGCTGCAAGAATTTACACCAGAAATCAGCGATTCCTCTGCTTCCGAACCCGTGATTTCCGTACACAAACTCAATCATTACTTTGGGTCGGGTGGACTACGCAAACAAGTATTATTTGATATTAATTTAGAGATTAAAGCCGGGGAAATCGTGATTATGACTGGGCCTTCTGGCTCAGGTAAAACTACCCTCTTAACTCTCATGGGTGGCTTGCGTTCTGCTCAAGAAGGGAGCATGAAAATTTTAGGACAGGAAATCTGCGGTGCTAATAAAAAGCAGCTAACAAAATTACGCCGTCAGATTGGTTATATTTTCCAGGCGCATAACTTGATGACATTTTTAACAGCCAAAGAAAATGTGCGAATGTCTTTGGAATTACATGATCAGTATTTAAATCAGGATATCAGTACCAAAGCGATCGCTATGCTAGAGAGTGTTGGCTTGGGAGATCATTTAAATTACTACCCCGAACATCTTTCTGGGGGACAAAAACAACGGGTGGCGATCGCTCGTGCTTTAGTCAGTCATCCTAAGATTGTCTTAGCAGACGAACCTACCGCCGCACTTGATAAAAAATCTGGACGCGATGTTGTAGAACTGATGCAGAAACTAGCCAAAGAACAAGATTGTACAATTTTGCTTGTCACCCACGACAACCGTATCTTAGATATTGCCGACCGAATTATATATATGGAAGATGGTCAACTCAAAAGTGCCGATTTGGATATTACCGCTAAGATTGGCTAAGACTAAATTTGATCTGAAGAACTCATACCCCGGATTTCTCACAAATTCTTGCAACCTCAGTCCAAAGTCTGTAGGGGCGGGTTGAGCGAAATTTTCGTGAATGATTCGAGTATATCTGTGAACCCGCCCCTACTGTTTGTGAGAAATGCGAGATACGTATAACAACTGATTGCCTATGGATGTTACAAATTCAAGTTGCTCATTGTCGGTTCGACCAATGGTTACTTGTTCAGTAATAGTTGTAATATCTAAGCCCCGCGATCGCAATACCCGGATTTCTCGCTACGGTAAACGCTGGCTTAATACTTTAACAAGATCATCCTTTTTCATTCTACTGATGCCAGTAATGCCTCGTTTTTTGGCCATTAATTTTAGTTCAGCCGTTGGCATTGTTTTGAGAATATCAGTGTCGGTGATTGTATATGGCATTGGTTGAGGAGTAAGATAAAAAACTTGATTTAAAGCATCAAGTTTTTGACCTTTAGTAATGCCACACTTTAGATTTAAAATTGGATCTAATGTTTTCCAATATTGACGAGGAGCTTCATCAATACGGTTTGTAGCTATAGCAGGTTTAACAGATTTAATAACACTCCCTGGTTGTTTAACTAAATATTCTAATGCTGCCATAATTTCATCTCTAGATGCCTTAGAGAGATTTATTTTTGGAATTTCTTCCCCTGCAAGTATTTTTGTGACTTCAACTGTCTCATCACTACCATCACTAATAATGCACCAAACACGATCTAAACCCGCCGCTTCTACAATCGCATAAATGAAAGAGTTAGCAATTACTTGATACTTATCTTTGCCAGTTTCTTTTACAATAACTGGAATCCAATTTCGTCCGCCCTTTTGGTTAAGCAAATGGGCTGAAGCTTTAATTAAAAATTCAGGTGCATTAGTTCCTTCACCAGGGTCAATCTCATCCAAATATAAAAGCATCAAATTTCCAATATCGCTGAGGCTACTCATTGTAAAAAATACTCCTTGGCTAAATTTTTGTAATATTCATGAGCGGATATATATCGATAAACCGCAGGAATACGCGAGAAAGCTGAACCTGCTATGTTAGCGTAGCTTGGAACTTCATGAATATAAAGGTCTTTGTTGGCTTTGGTATACCTAGGATAGAAGTAAGGAAGTAAGTGCAATCCTTCTTTTTTCAGAATGTTATTAATTTCTTGTTGAGCAACTTTCAACTGAGGATCTGTTATCTTTTCTCCATTAAAGAAAATTGGCAATGGAATAGGGCTACCATCACGTTTCTCTGATTGTACTTCAGGAATAAATTTCTTCATTGCCATTGCTGCATTTTCTAAAGAGAAAAGATTGTTATGCTTTGTGGGAATGAGAACAACATCAGCTGCATAAACAGCCAATTGGCTAAAAACTCTCCAGTTCGGTGGTGAATCTATCAAAATATAGTCATATTCTTGTCTTGCCAATTCTAGCTTGCGATAAAGAGTATGACTTTTCAGATGATTACGCAAGGATTGTTCAGCTTTATCTGTTAGTGTTTGATCAGCAGGGATAACATCAAATCTCAGTTCTTTTTTCAACTTTTTTAGAGGAAATCTATAAGGATATAGAGTACCTTGAAGTTCTACATTCCTTTCTGTCAGAGCTTCAAATACACTGCCTTGACTTAATGGAATACCTAATGAACTCGTTAAATCTTGTTGGTTTGGGTCAAAGTCGATTGCTAAAACCTTCTTTCCCAAAAAAGTTAATATAGCTGCCAGATTGACAGTAGTTGTCGTTTTTCCAACTCCACCCTTGTTGTTATAAACAGCGATAGTTAAGGCTTTAGTGGGATTTTCAATTTTCTGCCGAATTGAAGCAACCACATTATCAATATTGTCTACATCAATTGGAATACACTGTGTTGCAGGATAAATCACTTTTCCATGCTTCCGAAACAGTTGAATATGACAAGAATTAGTAATTATTCCCCACTGTACAGTTTTGCAATTACGTGCAAGTAGATAATGTTTCAGTTGATTAACCGTTTTTTGGTACTGTGCAGCATCTTCAGATAGGTTAATATCTCTACCCTTTAATTCCAGAAGAAGGTAGGGATTAGATTTTGTGTGTAAAAAAACATCGTCATCAATGGTTTTCCTGACTGCTTTATCAACAGATCCGTGACCAGTGTTATATTCTGGATAAATTTCTTCAGATTCAAACCCTAAAGTCCTCAACAAGTGAGGAGCAAAAAGGTCGCTTACAATTGCTTCTGGTGCATTTTCGGGAAGGCTTTGCAAGGCCGCTTGAAGAGTGGTAATTGTAATGCTCATAGTGTGAGGTAACTTCCAGCAATGTCTAAGTCTAGTATTCCCACTTGAGGACAAGTATTAATTAAATAGCTGGCAAGAGTCATTTTTGGCGGTCTGCTTTTCGCCTACCCTCCGGGAAAGCCAAAGTTTTTATGCAATAAGTCTATTAGATCACCATCGATTCTTGGCAGATAAAACGCTGATAGATGATCAGTAATCTGCTAACCTGAGTTTGCATTGATGAAATGAGTAAAAGTAGATGGCAATTATTAATAATTTATTTACAGCCGGTGGCGTGGTCATGTGGCCACTGCTGGGATTTTCACTCTTAGCAGTAGCCTTAATTATTGAACGAATTTGCTTTTGGGCAAAAATCACTGGTAAACAAAACCGTGTAGTCCAAGAAGTCCTCAAGCTGTACCGTCTGGATAATGTCGTCAGTGCTTTAGACAAGTTACAGCAAAATACAGATTTACCCATCGCCCGGATTTTTTTAGCTGCTTTAGAGTTGGAAGATGCAACCCCAGAGGATTTTCGCTTGGCTTTAGAAAGTGAAGCACAAGCCGAGATACCAATACTGAAACGCTTCCAAAATATTTTTGATACAATCATCGGTTTAGCACCGCTTTTAGGTCTGCTTGGTACGGTTTTAGGATTAATTACTTCCTTTGCTTCTCTAGATATCGGTGATGTAGGAGGAACAAAAACCGCAGATGTTACAGCAGGTATTAGTGCAGCGTTGGTGTCTACAGCATCAGGATTAGTTGTAGCGATATTTACCCTGTTGTTTGCTAATACGTTCCGGGGACTTTATCTACGTCACATCGCCTGGATTCAAGAATACGGGGGACAACTAGAATTACTTTACCGTCGTCGTTATGAACGAAAAGATAAGTTTTGACTAGCAATAATTCAGTTTTTTACCCTTAATTTAGTATATTAAAAAAATAAATTGTTTTTTGGAGCATAGTCTATGACCATCTGGGTAAATGAGCAAATTGATCCTTCAGGCATGATTCACGCGTGTATCGCTTGTTGTGATGAATCTCAGGCTAAAGATTGCCATGACTCCTTTGAGGGGAATTTGACTGATATGCAAAAGGCATCAGGTTGGTTAGCACGTTTGCGGACGGTTGATTCTTGGGATGAAGTCCCAGTTAATGCTTTAAAACTAGATTAGCGTGGTCAAAAATTTTGGATTTTAGATTTAGCATTTTGGATTGATTCCACAGATAAATCTGTACGATGATCATAAATCAAGGTTTTTCTAGCGTTTTTTTAATCTTTCTTGATCTACTAGTACAGTACGGTGTAAATAAACCAAGCATTGCAAATCAACGAAATACTTACGCTGTATTCATTTTGACTTTTGACTTCCGCGTAGCGGTACTAGCCATATCAGTTTAGGTTAATAAAAAATCAAAACTAGATTAAGACTTGAGAATTCATCAGTCATAAATTTATAGGAAAATCAATTTTCCTGATCTTGTAGTGATTTTTTGTAATTATTAAGAGTTATCATCAATTCTAAAGAATCAATTACAAATTTGCAGAAACCGAATCAATGTGGTGAACTATTATAAAGTTTACGCTGCGACACCAAGCAGTCCCATTAGTTTGGTTGGCAAAACGGGACAAGCTGTTCAAATTTCGATTCATGCTCCCAGTCAGTATATCTGTGCCAACCGCGATCGGATATTACCAGATTGGCAACAACAACCTCTATTTTGGGTCGTGATTGTTTTGCAGCGATCGCAATATCCTTTAGTGAAGATTACCCCACAAACAGAAACGGAAAAAGAACATTTGCGCGCCAACTTTATGAGATTTGGCTGCGACTTAGCCTTTAATCTGAGTGATCGCGGTTATTTAGCTGACCTCATAGACCCCCGTACTGGCTACCCTCTTTTCTCCCGTCCTGGGGAAATACCTCACAACGACACCGCAGTTGTTAAGGCTTTACTTCACTACCCAGTATTGAAAAATAAATGCTGTGTATTAGTTCATCCCACCTGGGGGACAGCAGTTTATCCCAGTATATTTATCTCAACCGCACCGCCAACCATTCTGGAATTGGTAATCAAAAGTGTAGCACTCATGCACGGGTGGCAAGAAGTTGAACAGGAGTTAAGCAATTCAAAATGAACAGCATAGATTTGATTTGGCTTTCCAGATCATAATTTATGTTACTCCACAAAAGACTTACAAATAAAAAATTAATCGTTTTAGTTTAGTGAGTAGGGGTATAAATCTGATCATCATATTTTTAATATTCCAATACTAGAAAACAACCAGATTTCATCAAAAGATAATTTGGGATACTGTCGCAGGTCATAAATCTGTATACTGATTGTTATGTAATTTTCTAGTATAGAATCAGAATAATGGCTACGAATTCTTCAAATATTTCAACTGCTATCCGTTTTACAGCCAAGCCAATTTCTGAGTTCTACACTCTTTTTTCAGAAGCAGAGATTTTAGAAATAATTGATGCCTTAGAAGTCAGACAAGAGATTCCCTTAAAGTATGCTTACAAAGGTAGAGGTGCAAAAATTTGGGATGATTTTTATCTAAAATATATTATTCCCAAATGGTATCGGACATCAAATGTAGAAATTGACTTATTAAAGGAAAATTTTGCATACATTAATTCTAATGCCCTAAGTGCAGAGAGAATAAATATTATAGATGTCGGCTCAGGCAATTCATATCCTGTTAAAGATTTTATTTCTAGATTGAATAAATTAAATAGAATTAATAAATATGTTGCTTTAGATGTGAGTGATGAATTATTAAAAGTATCTAGAAAGAATTTTCAAAAATGGTTTCCATTAATTGAGTTTGTCAGTCAAGCAATTGATATAGAAAATAATTGTATTTCCCCAGATTTATTAAATAATCAAACTGAGGGCGAAAATGGTACTACAGCCAATATAATTCTACACTTAGGAGTAACAATTGGTAATCATCAAAATAGAATACAAGTCTTCAAGAATTTGAAAGATAGCATGGGTAAGAATGATTTTTTGGTATTTACAAACGAAATCGGTGCTAACTCAACATGGGATGAAAAAGCTAGAGGTGGTTGCGATTATCATGCCAGAGAAATATATGAATGGATTAAAAAAAATATGGGAATTAGATATGAAGATTGTGAACTGATACGAAGGTATGATTTAGCAATAGATAGCGTCGTTGTCAATATGAAATTTCGTCAAAATTATACTATTAATTTTAATTATCAAGGAATAGATAAAAACGTTAGCTTCTCTGAAGGTGAAGAGATTACTATTTGGCGACATCATAAACATGAAATACCTGAACTTATGCAAGAAATAGAACAAGCCGGTCTACAACTCTCTCACTATACTACTAATAAATACTCATCACATATTATGGCGATTTGTCAGGTTGCTAGTAATTAACTTGAAAGTTCTCAACTACTTTTAGGTTTACGCAAATTTTGGGAATTGATGGGGCCGAGAATTTGATTCAGGTCTCGCAACTGTTCAGCCGTACCCATACAAATTAGCGTGTCTCCCGACATTAAAATCGTGTCGCCTGTTGGTCCACCAATGAGATTACCATCGAGACGGCGGATAGCTAACACTAATGCCCCAGTTTGCGATCGCAGTTTGGCTTTTTGCAAGCTTTGACCAACAAAGGGACAAAAGGCTGGGTCAAGTAAAAATTCTTCCATATAAAGTTGGCGGTCTGCACCTGTGAGAATCCCATCCACAAAGTCTAAAACTTGTGGTCTGAGAGCCGCCGCCGCCATGCGCTTCCCACCAGTAATATAGGGTGAAATTACTGCATCTGCGCCGCCACGTTGTAGTTTTTGCAACGCTTCCTCTGTACTGGCGCGGGCGATCGCCCGGATTCTCGGATTTAAAGTCTTGGCAGATAAAACAGTATATAAATTTTCCGCATCGGAAGGGAGAGCCGCAACTAAACAAATGGCTCGCTCAATCCCCACTTTCAGTAATGTATCATCCAGGGTGGCATCCCCTTGAAATGCTGTATGACCTTCATTTTGCGCCCTATCGATAGATTCCTGATCGGAATCAATCACCACAAATGGGACACCTTCAGAGCGAAATTCCTTGGCGATTTGCCGACCAGTCCGACTAAATCCACAGATGATGTAATGTTGTGATAAGGATTCCATTAACCGCCTCTGTTGTCGTAGTCGAATGCCTTGTTGAAAGTAGCCTTGAATTACTGCCTCTGTAAATCTATTGACAATGTAACCAATATTGACCACACCCAGCACAATCAAGGCAATGGTAAACAACCGTCCTCGGCTACCCAAGGGGTGTGTTTCACCATATCCCACAGTCGCTAAAGTAATGACTGTCATATAAGCCGCATCTGCCCATGCCCAGCCCTCTACGAACTTGTACCACAAAGTGCCAATCAAAAAAACACCACCGAGAGCGATCGCCCCGGCCATTAATTCCTTTTGAATTCGTTGGTACTTTTGCTCAAGAGTTGAATACAAAGTTATATTTCACCACTACCAATGCTGGGAGGATATATAATGTTAGACCCAAGTGAAAGTATGAGATGCCGTAAATCCAAAGCAATTTTGTAGATTTTCTAGGAAACTAGTAAGTAAGTATACGATCAAAAATTCTTAGGAGGAGAGGTAGTGAGCCTACAAACTCTACTTGAGCAAGGCACAAACCCCCCAGAGTCAGGTTCTGTTGCATCTAACCCCTTTAGTACAGATAGCTTTGACTCAGCTGTCATGTCTACCTATTCTCGGTTTCCCATTGCCCTAGAACGGGGTGCTGGATGCCGTGTTTGGGATACCCAAGGCAAGGAATATCTAGATTTTGTCGCTGGAATTGCTACTTGCACTCTAGGACACGCCCACCCAGCAATGGTAGAAGCGGTAACACGCCAAATCCAAAAGCTGCACCATGTTTCTAATTTGTACTACATCCCCGAACAAGGGGAATTAGCCGAATGGATTATTCAACATTCTTGTGCCGATCGCGTATTTTTCTGCAACTCTGGCGCAGAAGCTAACGAAGCCGCAATTAAGCTGGCGCGTAAATATGCCCATACAGTTCTAGACATTGAAAAGCCTATTATCATTACAGCCAACGCCAGTTTCCACGGACGGACTTTGGCAACCATTACCGCCACTGGGCAAGCAAAGTATCAAAAATACTTTGATCCCCTAGTACCGGGATTTCATTACGTACCCTATAACGATATCAGTGCAGTCGAAACTGCCGTAACTGAGTTAGACGAAGGTGATTATCGCGTTGCAGCCATTCTCATCGAACCATTACAAGGGGAAGGGGGTGTGCGTCCTGGAGATGTGGAATACTTCCAAAAAATGCGGCAAATCTGCGATGAAATTGGCATTTTGTTGATGTTCGACGAAGTGCAAGTGGGGATGGGACGCAGTGGTAAACTCTGGGGTTATGAACATCTCGGCGTTGAACCAGATATTTTCACCAGTGCCAAAGGTTTGGGTGGTGGTATTCCCATTGGGGCGATGATGAGTAAGAAATTCTGTGATGTGTTCCAACCAGGGGAACACGCCAGCACCTTTGGGGGTAATCCCTTTGCGTGTGGGGTGGCGTTGGCTGTCTGCCAAACTTTGGAGAAAGAAAATATTTTGCAGAATGTGCAAGATAGAGGCGAACAGTTACGGACTGGATTAAGCACGATCGCAGCTAAGTATCCCCATCATATAACTGAGGTGCGGGGTTGGGGTTTAATTAACGGTATGGAGTTGCAAGCAGACATCCCGCTAACTGCGCCGGAAGTTGTCAAAGCTGCCATCAATGAAGGTTTATTGCTTGTACCAGCCGGGCCAAAGGTGGTGCGGTTTGTACCGCCGTTAATTGTTACTGAGGCAGAAGTAAATGCTGCCTTGCAAATTGTAGAGAAAGCGATCGCAACTGTAACGGCGTAAATCGATACCCTTCTTTATGTAGAGACGCGATCCATCGCGTCTTTAAACTTTTGTTTCACGCAGAGGCGCAGAGAGGAGGAGTTTTACGAGTAAGCAATACATTACGGCTACTTACTGGAGAGATTTTCTACAAAACTCTGATGTTCTGCACTTGTCAAACCTTCCTGTAAAACTTCTAAAACTTTAGCTAAATTTCCGCTTAATAATGCTGATATATCTAAATATAAACCTGGAAAGACTTGAGAGAAAATCACACCACTAGCATTAGCTGGAAGCTGGATATATTCTCCTTCCTGTAACTTGAACCAATCAAATTCACCGTCATAAACTCGCCACACTAAATATTCTTGCACCTGATTGCGGCGGTATACTTTTAACTTGTCGTGTAAATCTAGAGAAACACTGCTAGCGGCAACTTCTACAATTAACTCTGGCGCACCTTCAATATAATCATCATCGCTAATACGTGCTTGTCCTCCATTAGCAATTAGCAAACAAGCATCTGGTTGAGGTTCGTTATCTGCATCTAAGCGCACCGTTGCATTATCACCCAACTCTACCCCAGGTGTAGCAGATTCATATAAGCCCAACCAAGTCATGATATAAGCATGAGGTTTGCCATGACTTCTGAAACGTAACGGAGATACTATATAAACAATTCCTTCAATCAGTTCCGCTTTTTTAACTTCAGGCATAGCATCATAACGACGCTCAAATTCTACACGGGTGAGCTTATCACCGTTTTCCAAAGGCGGAAGGGTTGAGAGAGGAGTGATAATTGCACTAGGACGTGTCATCATATTCTGCGCCACAGCAATTTAACTATTAATATCATTGTCAATTAAAAAATAAACAGGACACGGGCAACAGACAACAAAAATATTTATCTATCCCCTGTCCCCTGTCCCCTAAACTACCGGATGCTGCCCATAATAAGGTAAAGCCTCCGACCAATGAGGACGCTTACCTAACTGCCAATCAAAATAAGCTAGTTCTAAAATACTAGTCGCCGTTGCCGCTAATCCAGATTTAGCAGCAATTAACTGATAGTCAGTTTTCCAGTTAGCCAGGGTTTCTTGCCATGCTTCTGGGGTAAAAACAGTGTCAGCCAATAAAGTGATTAAGCCAGAATTATCGGGAGAAGGTTGATAAATTGCACCAAAAACCTGTCCGCGTTGCGCTGGCATTTCCACTGCGATCGCTATAGCCTCATGATTTTTGCTAGCATAAGACCAAGCTACTGCCGCTAAGGTAGAAATTCCCAACACCGGAATATCTAATTGTTGCCCTAAAGTCCGCGCTAAAACAACACCAATACGAGTGCCTGTGAAACCTCCAGGGCCTTGAGCTACTGCCAAAAATGCTAAGTCTGTCCAAGTTTGTGGTTTGATAAATTCGATTAAATATTGATGTACGTAGCTCGATAAGTCACGTCCTAAATCCCAAACCTGAGAACGAGTATCCCCAGCAAAATTACTAATTGCTAAACCCAGTTCGGGAGTAGTGGTATGCAATGATAAAGCGTATTTTGTGGGTGTGAGGTATTCTAGTTGTATAGTCAAAGTCAATTAAAGTATTAATGTTCTAAAAATAATATAGGAATCCTCTTTGCTTTTTGAAAAAATTTAGCTCCCATAACTTTTTATTTGTTCCCTGTTCGCTGTTCGCTTACGGATAATAATAGTCGGACACAATTAAATTCATTGGCAAAAATATCGTATTTCTTCATCAAATGAGGTACACTATGTTCCCCTGCTCATCTGCGGGGAGGAGGTTGGGTTCTTGTCTCAATCAACCGAGAAACGCTATAAGTAGTCAAAAGAGACTCAGCTTATCCATAGGGTGCGTTCGTGGTAGCGTTGCGTGTCAAAAAGAAGCGATCGCAATGACTGTGAATATTGTTGCCCATCTACTTAGGGGATAGGAAACAAGCAAAAAATTCGTGTAATTAATTTTGTTTCATTACTTAAATTATCTTTTAGAAAAATTACAATTTCATTTAAATTTGCAATAGATTGCTCAAGATTAAACAAAGCTTAAACAAAAACCAAAAAATGGTCATCCAAAACCTCAAAATCTAAAACTTGCAATTGGCTACTACATGGGCTGCATAATTCACAGTTTTGCTAAATTTTGCAATGCAAGGCAATCTTAGCGATATTGCCAAAATAACTGAAAAATTAGAGGCATTGGATAAAAATTAATCCCAGTTGCCAACTATTTAGGTCAACTTGTAACAAGCTTTTCAAGCCAAGAAAATCTACAAGTTTCTTGAACATTTTTAAATATTTTTTGAAAAAATTTAAAAAAATACAAATTACATGACTATTAATTCACTTGAGCAAGGTGTCATCCTCATTGTTGATGACACTCCCATCAATTTAGAAATGCTTTTTGATTTTTTAGCTAATACTGGATATAGAGTATTAGTTGCCGAAGATGGTGAAAGTGCTTTGGCTACAGCCGAAGACTCCCCCCCTGACTTGATTCTTTTAGACATTCTCATGCCAGGAATAGACGGGTTTGAAACTTGTCGTCGCTTGAAAAGTAACGAATTAACAAAAGACATTCCTGTCATTTTCATGACCGCCATTTCTGAAACAGTAGATAAAGTCAAGGCTTTGAGTTTAGGTGCAGTAGACTATATTACTAAACCGCTACAACACGAAGAAGTTTTAGCCCGTGTTCAACTCCACCTGAGAATACGAAACCTGACAAAAAAACTGCAAGCACAAAATCAACGTCTAGAAATGGAGATTGAGGAGCGCACACAAGCAGAAAATAAATTAAGAGAACAAGCTGCTTTACTGGATATCACCACAGATGCAGTGCTTGTCAAAGACTTTAATGAACATATATTTTTCTGGAATAAAGGTGCGGAAAATTTATATGGCTGGCAAGCACAAGAAGTCATTGGTAAAAATATTCGTCAGTTGCTGTATCCACCAGAAAGTTTTCCTCAACTACAAAATGTCTTGAATAGTTTGACTGATTGTGATTTTTGGTATGGTGAATTGCATCAAGTTACCCGACAAGGTAAAAAAATTATTGTTGCTAGTCGCTGGAATGTGATGCGCGACCAAAATGGTCAACCGCAATCAATTCTCACAGTGAACACCGACATTACAGAGAAAAAACAACTCGAAAGTCAGTTTTTACGCGCTCAACGACTAGAAAGCATTGGTACGCTAGCTGGTGGTATTGCCCACGACCTTAATAATGTACTGACTCCCATTTTAACAGCCGCGCAACTACTACAAATAAAACTTCCCAACGTTGACGATCGCTCTCAACGGATGTTTCAAACTATCGAATCTAACGCTAAACGTGGCGCGGCTTTGGTCAAGCAAGTGTTGCAATTTACCCGTGGCGTTGAAGGCAAGCGCACGATTGTACAAATTAACTACCTGTTCTCAGAAATTAAGCAAATTGTCCAAGAAACCTTTCCCAAATCTATTGAATTTTCTACGAATATTCAACCAGAACTTTGGACGGTCATTGGAGATACTACCAATTTGCATCAGGTACTGATGAATCTAGTAGTTAATGCTCGTGATGCTATGCCAGAGGGCGGTAGTTTAAGTGTTTGTGCCGAAAATCTATTTATTGATGAACATTACGCCCGGATGAATCTTGGTGCTAGTGTCGGACATTACATTGTGATTTCCATTACAGATACAGGTATGGGCATAGAACCAGAAATATTAGATAGAATCTTTGAGCCGTTTTTCACGACTAAAGACGTTGGCAAAGGTACAGGGCTAGGTCTGTCAACCGTACAGGGTATCATTAAAAGCCACAATGGTTTTGTGAAAGTGTCCAGTGAAGTTGGAAAAAGCACAAAATTCCAGGTATTTTTACCAGCAGTTGAGGCAGCCGCAAACGCATCAGTGGAAGACTTGGAACTTCTCAAAGGCAATGGCGAATTAGTTCTAGTTGTAGATGACGAAGCTAAAATTCTGGAGACTACCAAAATCTTGTTAGAGGCTTATAACTATAGCGTATTGACGGCTGAGGATGGCATGGAAGCGATCGCACTATATGCCCAACACCAAGATAAAATTAGCTTGGTATTAATGGATATGATGATGCCTGTTATGGATGGTAGTACCACCATTCGCGCCTTACAAAAAATTAATTCTCTGGTCAATATTGTTGGTGTTAGTGGGTTGCTAACTAGCACTCAATTGACAAAAACCGTGAGAGTGAAAAAGCTTCTTGCCAAACCCTACACGCAAAAAGAGTTGTTAGAAACTCTACACAAAATACTCTCCCAGACATCGAAAACCCCGCAAAGGAATCTATTGGAGAAGAGAAGCTAGGGATAGGGGACAGGTTACAGGGGACAGGGGACAGGGGACAGGGGACAGGTTACAGGTTACAGGTTACAGGTTACAGGTTACAGGTGAGAGAGTAACTCATCCCCAATGCCCAATTCCCAATGCCCAATGCCCAGTATTTCGTTATTCTGTATTTTATATATATTTTATATATGAGAGCCAAAATTGACAATCAAGTGCTATTTTTACACCATGAGGACTTACCAGAGTTTAAAAAAGGTGGTTCTGTAGTTAGGAATTCTTATTTCTGGGCATTGCGTTCAATTGCTGGTCGTTCTACCCGTTATCGTGATTGGGAATATGAGCCAGAAGTTTGGCTAGCACTGACGCGAATGCTGTTATCATTTGCCGAATCTGGATACTTAGGTTATAAAGAAACCACCTTGGAGTTTCCCCTATCCCAAGGAGAAATTCCTGATGTATTGCGAGACGTTTCAACGTGGGAATAAGGGACAGGTGACAGGGAAATGACTAATGACTAAGATTAATCGCCGCCAATTTCTGACAACTTGTAGTCTAGCTACCTTAGCTACCCAAATTCCCCAAGTTACTGTCCAAGGTCAACTATCCCCCAACCATATAATTAAACCGCCAAGGCTCAAGGTAGGTGATACGGTGGGATTGGTTGCACCGGCTGGTATTTTTGACCCTAAATATATTGAAGTAGGACAGCAATATCTGACGCAATTAGGATTAAAAACTAAACTAGGAAAACATATTTTAGATCGTTATGGTTATTTAGCTGGGAAAGATAGCGATCGCGCTCAAGATTTAAATGATATGTTTGCTGATAATTCAGTTACAGCTATTCTCGCTATCCGTGGCGGTTGGGGCTGCAATCGCATTTTACCTTTACTCAATTACCCCTTGATTCGCTCCCATGCCAAAATTCTCATGGGCTACAGTGATATCACTGCTTTATTGTTAGCAATTAATGCCCGTAGTCGGATGATGACTTTTCATGGGCCAGTCGCCACATCTACCTGGACTCCATTTATGTTGGACTACCTCAAGCGCATCCTCTTTCATGGCGAAGCGGTCACACTTGAAAATAACAACTCTCCTGAAGGGCAAGTACAAACCATCGCACCAGGCAAGTCCAGGGGTAAACTTGTAGGTGGTAACTTATCAGTCCTCTCTGCAATGGTGGGTTCACCCTATCTACCCTCTTGGTATAAAAATATTTTGTTTGTCGAAGATACCAACGAAGACATTTATCGGGTAGACCGGATGTTAACACAGTTAAAAAATGCAGGTATACTGCACCAAATTTCTGGTTTTATTTTTGGACAATGTAGTGATTGTAGCCAAGGAGATGAACCTTCACTGACATTAATGCAGGTATTGCAAGACCACATCCTTCCTTTAGAAATTCCCGCTTGGTACGGAGCGATGATTGGTCATATTCAGGATAAATTTATCTTACCAATTGGGCTGTCTGTAGAAATCGATGCCACCCTGGGGACAATAAAATTATTAGAGGCCGCAGTTAGTTGAAGGATCATTTGTCAAGTTAATATAAGCATCATTTGCAATTCCAGCTATTGCGGTTAGTATAGTTTAGATCCTAGGAAATTACTTAAAATATATTTTTTGATCAAAAAATATTTGCTTCAGTTAGGAAACACTGGCAATCATCAGTTAGTCTGTTTTTCAGCAGAAGTAAAGTATGGTTATTTAGTTCTATGACTATTGCAAATTGGTTTCAAAATTCTCAACAACATTCACTATGTGGCAACATCACAGGATACAAACCAAATAATCATCACGCTATCAACTTATTTATTGGCTTGTGTGCTGCTTTACCTGTGAGTTTGGCTTTACCTGTAGCAGCTTTGCAAGTACAGGTGACTCCCGTGAAACCTCGCTTGGGAGATACGATATCTGTGTTGATAACCCCAGATAATCCAGATAGTGCCACCACCCCAGAAGTATTAGTAGGAGAAAAAACTTATCCAGCTTATCAAATTGCACCTAACAGATACCGCACCTTTATTCCCACAACTCCTCTAGAAAAGCCTGGTGCTAGAACTATCAAAATAGTTGGTGATGGCAAGGTAAGAAATTTGGCTGTCTGGGTAAGTAATCGTAAATTCCCCTTACAGCGTATTACTTTACCACCCGGAAAAGCTGGTGCTGGGGCGACTGAATACGAACTCAACCGAGTAGCTGCTTTTAAAGCGTTACAAACACCGCAAAAGTTTTGGCAGGGGACATTTCTCGCACCCAATAAAGGGCGACTCAGTACAGGTTATGGTGTACGTCGCTACTATAATGGTAAATTTGCAAATAATTACTATCATCGCGGCCTTGACTATGCTGGTGCGAGTGGTTCTCCTGTAACTGCCCCCGCAGCAGGAAAGGTTGCTTTAGTAGGCACAGTGTCTCAAGGATTTCGGGTGCATGGTAATGTAGTTGGCGTTGACCACGGCCAAGGAGTGGTCAGTATTTTTATGCACCTCAGTCGCATCAATGTCAAAGAAGGTGATATCGTCAAGGCTGGACAGTTAATTGGTGCAGTTGGTTCTACAGGGGCTTCTACCGGACCCCATTTGCATTGGGGTTTGTATGTTAATGGGCAATCTATTGACCCAACATCTTGGCGAACTCAGACTAAGGAATAGTAGAAGTGGAACTAATCGCTTTTGCTGTTAGTTTTGGTATATTTTTTGTCGATAATATAGACAAAATAAGTTTGTTCCGTACCGTCCTTACCTTGCTTGGGTGGATTAAATTAAGATGAGCCTTATGA